>DCIS01000122.1:72572-74159 GCA_002317475.1 Prevotellaceae bacterium UBA1720
TCAGTCAAGAGTTATTCACTTCGTAGCGCAGCGGACTACAAGGCTCGCATCCTGGAAGAGAGTTTTGATGGCATGAATCTTGAAATGGACGGACGCGAAGTATTCGTACAGTTCGTGGGGCGATTCAATGTATCAAACCTTTTGGCTGTCTATGGAGCTGCACGCATGCTGGGCGTAGCACAAGAAGAGGCCCTTATTGCCCTCAGTGCCATGAAACCCGTGAATGGCAGATTTGAGGCAATCCGTAGTAAGAATGGTGTAACGGCTATTGTGGACTACGCCCATACTCCCGACGCATTGGTCAATGTATTGTCAACAATCAACGACGTACTTCAAGGCAAGGGCGAGTGCTGGACGGTATGTGGTGCAGGCGGAAACCGAGACAAAGGCAAACGTCCCCTGATGGCACAGGAAAGCGTGAAGCATAGTGACCGTGTGATTATCACCAGCGACAATCCACGTTTCGAGGAACCAGAGGATATCATCAACGATATGCTAGCAGGCTTGAACGAGGAGCAAAAGCGTAAGGTCATTAGCATAGTGGATCGTAGAGAAGCCATACGCACCGCCTGCATGATGGCTCGTCCAGGTGATGTTATCTTGGTTGCTGGAAAGGGACACGAAGACTACCAGATCATCAAGGGGGTAAAACATCACTTTGATGACCACGAAGTGATACGCGAAGCTTTCGGATTGGAGGCATAAACAATGCCTTCAAAGAAAAATTATTATGGCATCTGCCTTACAGATTAATTATTAGAACAAGCAAACTTTAAAACTTCACAGATAGATGTTGTACTATCTCTTCAGATATTTAGAGCAATTTGGCATCAGCGGTTCACACCTGTGGTCATATATCTCATTCCGTGGATTGTTAACATTCATTTTAGCACTGATCATCTCAGCATGGTTTGGCGAATACTTCATTAAATGGATGAAGCGCCACAATGTCAGCGAAAAGCAACGCGACGAAGCCACTGACCCTTACAATGTCGGCAAGGTGGGTGTCCCCACAATGGGCGGACTGATTATCATCGTAGCAGCCGTGATACCATGTCTCATGTTGGGCCGACTCCGAAACATCTACTTGCTGCTGATGCTAGGTACCGTAATCTGGTTAGGCATGCTTGGCTTCATTGACGACTACATGAAGATGAAAAAGAGCAAAGACGGCATGAAACCTATTATGAAACTAGCGGGACAGGCCATCTTAGGTTTAGTAGTAGGACTAACCCTATGGTTGAGTCCAGATGCTGTGATTCAAGAAAATAAGACATCAATAAAGCAGAATCATGAGATAGTTGTACACAATCCGCAGAGAGTGAAGAGTACAGACACGACCATTCCCTTTGTAAAGAACAACAACCTAAGTTACAGCGGCATGATGAGTTTCCTTGGCAAGTACAAGACGGCAGCTGGCTGGATACTCTTCGTACTAGTAACCACCTTCATCGTAATGGCTGTGAGCAATGGCTCGAACCTAAATGACGGCATGGACGGCATGTGTGCCGGAAACTCCGCCATCATCATGCTGACGTTAGGCATATTAGCCTATGTAAGTAGCCATACCAGTATGGCTCAGTATCT
>DCIS01000122.1:74253-79322 GCA_002317475.1 Prevotellaceae bacterium UBA1720
TGGTACAACGCCTATCCCGCACAAGTATTCATGGGTGACACGGGCAGTCTTGCCATCGGTGGTGTTATTGGCGTAATGGCCATCATTATTCATAAGGAGTTGCTCATCCCATTAATGTGCTTTGTATTTCTTATGGAAAGTATCAGTTCCATGGCTCAGACCCAGGTTGCCAAGATGGGAAACAAACGAGGAAAAAAATGGAGAGTGTTCAAGCGTGCGCCGATACATGATTCCTTTCGTGTAAAGCCTGGACAATTGGCAAGTGATGTGAAAGTATTCCTAAACTGGCCAAAAGGATGTTGGTTGGAGTCAAAGATTACCACTAGATTCTGGATTATCACCATGATGATGTGTGCTCTGGCCATTGTAACGCTAAAAGTGAGATAAAACAAATATTAGGTTGAGGGACTAAGGACTAACACATGGAATTGCCCCCTAAACAACCTGACAGCAAAAGGAAATTGACAATAATATGAACAATAATAGAATCGTAGTTTTAGGTGCAGCAGAGAGCGGTGTGGGTGCTGCTGTCCTGGCATTGAAGAAGGGATTTGAGGTCTTGGTCAGTGACATGGGTAAGATTAAGGACAACTATAAAGCTATCCTGAACGAATATGGTGTGGCTTGGGAAGAAGGAAACCACACCGAGGAACTCATCTTAAATGCCGGAGAAATCGTAAAGAGTCCCGGAATACCCGACACAGCCCCTATGGTAATGAAGGCAAAAGAGGCTGGTATACCCATCATCAGCGAAATTGAATTTGCTGGCCGATACACCAATGCCAAGATGATTTGCATTACAGGAAGCAATGGCAAGACAACCACCACGAGCCTCATCTATCATATATTCCAGACTGCCGGTTACAACGTGGGACTGGCAGGTAATATCGGCAGAAGCCTGGCACTACAGATTGCAGAAGGTAAGGAATTTGACTACTATGTAATAGAGTTGAGTAGTTTCCAACTGGACAACATGTATCAGTTCAAGGCCAATACCGCCATCCTCCTGAACATCACCCCTGACCATCTGGACCGCTACGACAACTGCATGCAAAACTATACAGACTCAAAGATGCGTATCCTCCAAAACCAGACAGAGGAAGATGCTTTCATCTATTGGGCTGACGATCCTATCGTAAAGGAAGAATTAAAGAAGTATAACACCAAGGCAAAACTCTGTCCCTTCAGCATCATTAGTCAGGAGGGTATGGCAGGATATGTGTCAGAAGGCATGTACAATATCGTAAACGAACCTACATTCAGCATGCCTCAAAGCGAGCTGTCACTAAAAGGGAAACACAACATGTACAACACCCTGGCTGCAGGTATTGCTTCACGCTTGAACGGCATCTCAGATGAAACACTGAAGGAATGCCTGACCACCTTCAAAGGTGTAGAACACAGACTGGAAAAGGTGGCTTGCATTGACGAGGTGCTGTACATCAACGATTCAAAAGCAACAAATGTAGATGCCTGCTGGTATGCTTTGGACAGCATGACCACCCCTACCATCCTGATCATTGGTGGAAAAGACAAGGGTAACGACTACAATGCCATCAAAGACTTAGTGAAGGAGAAATGTGCCAGCATCGTCTATCTAGGAGCTGACAATGAGAAACTGCACAACTTCTTTGATCCTTTAGGCATACCCGTAGCAGACACCCATAGCATGAAAGAGTGCGTGGAGGCATGCAAGAAAATGGCCAAGCCAGGGTACACAGTGCTGTTAAGTCCTTGCTGTGCAAGTTTCGACTTATTCAAGAACATGGAAGACAGAGGAGAACAGTTCTGTCACTACGTGAAAGAAGGATAAATAATGGGATTCAACATTAATACATACAAGACAAAAGGACTGCTCCAGGGCGATATGACGATCTGGACTGCCCTAATAGTACTCTGTATCATCTCCATCATTGAGGTCTACAGCGCTTCAAGTGGTATGAGTTACAAGAGTGGAAAATACTGGCAACCCATGACAGAACATGGAATGTTCGTATTCATCGGATTCTTCATGACCTGGTTTGTCCACCAAGTACCATGCAAACTATTTAAGATCAGTAGCCTATTGCTAATTATCGTATCATTTGGAATGTTGATATGGGCATTGGTGGCAGGGGCAAAGACCAACGACGCAGGCAGATGGATATCCATCATGGGTAAGACTTTCCAACCGAGCGAATTTGCAAAGCTGGCACTGATAGGCTATGTGGCTTACATCATGTCGGTATGCAGAGACGAGAAGAACAAGATATCGAACTTAGGACTGAAGATGATTTGCCCAGTAGCGGGGGTGTTTATCTTTCTGATTCTGTTGGAGAATTTCTCCACAGCTGCCTTGCTGTCCGTCGTAATCTTTAGTATGTTGATAATCGGCGAGGCACCGAAAAGGTTCCTTATGCCTGTTATCCTGTCCGTATCTTTTGCGATTGCTATTGGTGGTACGGTGATGCTGACCATGTCCAAGGAAACTGCCATGGAGATTGGTGAGACCATCAAGCCCCTACATCGTCTGCCCACCTGGGTAAGTCGTCTGCACGAAGATCACACCTTACCAGAAGACCCAAACGACTACAATGTAAATGACCACCAACAGGTAGCACATGCAAAGATAGCCGTTGCAACATGCAACATCGTGGGCAGAGGTCCTGGCAAAAGTGTTGAACGCGACTATCTGCCACAGGCCTTCTCGGATTTCATCTATGCCATCATCATTGAGGAAGGAGGAATATTTTTCGCGGTAATTGTGATGCTTGCCTACCTGGCTCTGATATACCGAGCATGGCGAATAGCCTCGAAATGCGCCAAACCCTTCCCGGCCTTCCTCGTCATGGGACTTGCGACCATGCTGGTACTGCAGGCATTGGTAAACATGGGGGTAGCCGTGGGACTACTTCCCGTAACAGGACAACCCCTCCCGTTGGTCAGCAAGGGTGGAACATCATACATTATCACCTGTATCTACATCGGTATGATACTTAGCGTAAGTCGTTCTGCCAAGAAGATTGATGAGAACAAAGCTCAACTGATCACAACGGACGGAGAAGGAAATACTCATTCAGAAGAAGACACCGCAGTCATTCGTGGATGACCAGCGACAAACAACATATAAAAACATGCAAGAAACAAGAATCATCATAAGCGGAGGTGGCACAGGCGGACACATTTTTCCGGCTGTGAGCATTGCCAACGCTATTAAGAATATAGAACCCGACGCAAAGATTCTGTTCGTAGGAGCCGAGGGCAGAATGGAGATGACACGTGTCCCTACTGCCGGATACGAAATCAAGGGCCTTCCCGTAAGAGGACTTATCCGTCCCCTCTGGAGTCCCAAGAACTTTGGTGTCATGATGGACTTCTTCAAGAGCAAGCGCATCGTCAAAGATATCATACGGGATTTCAAGCCTCAGGCTGCTGTTGGTGTTGGTGGGTATGCCAGTAGTCCTACCCTAAATGCCGCATATAGTTTGGGCATCCCTTGCCTCATACAGGAGCAGAACTCGTACGCGGGAGTGACAAACAAGTCGCTAGGCAAAAAGGCAGAGAAGATATGTGTAGCTTACGAAGGAATGGAGAGATTCTTTCCCAAAGACCGTATCGTGTTGACAGGCAATCCTGTACGACAAGGTCTTCTTAACCCCGAGATGAGCAAGGAGGAATGCGCAGCTTCATTCGGCATGACGACAGAGAAACCCATCGTGCTAATCATCGGTGGTAGTTTGGGGGCAAGAACCGTCAATGAAAGCGTACTTAACAACCTGCAGAGCATTGCAGCCTCAGGGGTACAGTTCATCTGGCAAACAGGCAACTATTACAAGAAACACATCGAGGAGCAACTCAAGATCAAGAGAAAGCCTGACAATTTATTCGTCACAGACTTCATCTCTCACATGGAACAAGCTTACAATGCAGCAGACTTGGTAATAAGCAGAGCTGGTGCAAGTAGTATTAGCGAACTTTGTCTCCTGGGCAAGCCCTCCATACTCGTACCCTCGCCAAATGTCGCAGAGGACCACCAGACCCACAATGCTATGGCCTTGGTCAATCGTCAGGCAGCATTATATGTCAAGGATGCAGAGGCAAGGGAGAAACTGATTCCTCTTGCCCTCGAGACTGTAACGAATCAACAATTACTGAACACCCTTGGCACCAATGCCAAGCAGATGGCATTTACTGACTCTGCTGAGGTCATTGCCGAAATGGTGCTGAAAATAGCAAGACGCAACAAGTAACAAAGGAAACATTATGAAAGCAGTATATTTTGTAGGTATCGGTGGTATTGGCATGAGTGCCATTGCTCGCTATTTCCTACACCAGGGATTGGTGGTAGGCGGATATGATCGCACACCAAGCGAACTCACCCGAAAACTGGAAGAAGAGGGAGCACTGATTCATTATGAGGAAAATGTGGGACTCATTCCCGAGGCATGCAAGGATGTCAAAGAAACACTGGTGATATACACTCCTGCTATCCCTACAGAACACCAGGAGTTACAATTCTTCCGTCAGGGAGGATTTGACATTCAGAAACGTGCACAGGTATTAGGCACTTTAACCCGAGCCAACAAGGGGTTGTGCGTAGCAGGTACTCACGGCAAGACCACAACCAGTAGTATGGCTGCCCATTTGCTGCATCAGAGCAAAGTGGACTGCAACGCATTCCTGGGTGGCATCACCAAGAACTATGGCACCAACTATATTCTGAGCAAGAAGAGCGAGTATGTTGTCATTGAAGCGGACGAATTCGACCGTTCTTTCCATTGGCTTTCACCCTTTGCCACAGTAATAACCTCGACTGATGCCGATCACCTGGATATCTACGGCACCGAGGAGGCCTATCTAGAGAGTTTTGCACATTATACATCCCTGATTGTACCCGGAGGTTACCTTGTTCTGCATTCAGGCTTGAAAATGAAGCCTCGAACCGGCAATGGAGTTACCACTTTCAGCTATAGCCGTGAGGAAGGTGACTTCCATGCAGAAAATATCAAGATAGGCAATGGTGAAATCTCATTCGACTTGGTTTCTCCACTTGGAAACATCAGCGATATCCATCTCGGTGTACCCGTAAC
>DCIS01000108.1:0-144 GCA_002317475.1 Prevotellaceae bacterium UBA1720
ACTGGTGTGCTCTTGCTCACCAACGATGGTGACTTGGCAAGCAAACTGACTCATCCTCAGTACCTGAAGAAGAAGATCTACCATGTATACCTGGACAAGAATGTCACCGCTGCTGATATCCGTCAGATAGCAGAGGGCATTCAG
>DCIS01000108.1:334-12335 GCA_002317475.1 Prevotellaceae bacterium UBA1720
CGTCGTGGTGACTGGCGTTACCTTACCGAGAAGGAGGTAAACATGCTTCGTATGGGAGCTTTTGAATAAACAAACTTGAAACTCTGGAGATTTCTGTACAAAGAATTTCCAGGGTTTCATAGGTAAAAAGATATACTCAAAATGAAAAGAACAAAAGTTATAGACGCACTGAAGTGCACAGCTTTTGGCGAGCAGATTTGCGTTAAGGGCTGGGTGCGTAGCAAGCGTGGCAGCAAGGGCATCTTCTTTGTTGCCTTGAATGATGGTTCTACCATCAAGAATGTACAGATTGTGGGTGATGAGGCGGTCATCCCAGAGGATGTTGTAAAGAATATTACCACTGGCGCTTGCTTGAGCGTTGAAGGTACTCTTGTTGAGAGTCCTGCTGCAGGTCAGGCATCAGAGATCCAGGCCACAAAGATCGAGGTTCTCGGTACTTGTGACAACACCTATCCCCTTCAGAAGAAGGGTGCCAGCTGGGAGTATTTGCGTACCGTGGCTCACTTGCGTCCCCGTACCAACACCTTTGGTGCCATACTCCGCATTCGCCACAATATGGCAATGGCCATCCACACTTATTTCCACCAGCATGGATACTTCTACTTCCATGCTCCCCTGATCACCGCCAGTGACTGTGAGGGTGCAGGACAGATGTTCCAGGTTACTACCAAGAACCTCTACGATCTCAAGAAGGACGAGAACGGCAGCATCATTTACGACGATGATTTCTTCGGTAAGCAGACCTCTCTGACCGTGTCTGGACAGCTCGAGGGTGAGCTCGGCGCTACTGCATTGGGTAGCATTTACACCTTTGGTCCCACTTTCCGTGCAGAGAATAGCAATACACCTCGCCACTTGGCCGAGTTCTGGATGGTAGAGCCTGAGGTTGCCTTCATGGATCTCGAGGAGTTGATGGAATTGGAGGAAGACTTCATCAAGTACTGTGTTCGCTGGGCACTTGATAACTGTCGTGATGACCTGGAGTTCCTCAACAAGATGGTAGACAAGGGCCTTATTGAGCGTCTTGAGGGTGTTCTGAAGGAGAGCTTTGTGCATCTTCCCTACACTGAGGGTATCAAGATCTTGCAGGAGGCAATCAAGAACGGCAAGAAGTTTGAGTTCCCATGCGAATGGGGAGATGATCTGGCCAGTGAGCACGAGCGCTTCCTCGTTGAGGAGCACTTCAAGAAACCTGTCATCATGACCAACTATCCCAAGAAGATCAAGGCATTCTATATGAAGATAGATGCCGAGAAGCCTGTTCTGGATGGTAAGGAGATGGAGGAAACCGTTCAGGGTACCGACGTACTCTTCCCCTCTATCGGTGAGATTATTGGCGGTTCGGTTCGTGAGGAAAGCTACGACAAACTGATGGGCGAGATTGAGGCACGCAACATTCCTATGAAGGATATGACTTGGTATCTCGACACTCGTAAGTACGGAAGTTGTCCCCATGCAGGTTTCGGTCTGGGTTTCGAGCGTCTCATCCTCTTCGTTACGGGTATGCAGAATATTCGTGACGTCATCCCCTTCCCCCGTACACCAAAGAACGCTGAGTTCTAGGGTTTCCTAGGGTTTCCTAGGGTTTCCTAGGTCTTTCTAGGTCTTCCTAGGAACCGCAGAAATACTACAAGTGGATTGCTTTAATCCACGACAAATAGACTCCTGACTTGTCGGGAGTCTCTGTTTTTTAGGAATCATTTTGAAAAATAGTTGCTTTGCGCGCGTACATATTAAATAATATTGTTATCTTTGCCAATGATTATTAAGTATTAGGAACTTCCAAACATTTGCTATTATGACAATCCTGATTGTTGCTATTGTTCTTCTTGCTCTCCTTTTCTTAGGATATATTATTCATGTGCGAAGGAAGGTTGTAAAGATAAAAGTACAAAACGAGAAGTCCATAATTCTACTGCGTGCGAATCTCCAACACGAGTTTGAACAGCAGCGTGATGCCGCAATGGCCTCTGTAGCTCCCATGGAAAAAACATTGGAGGAGAAGGATTCTCTTTTGAAGGACAAAGACTCTCTTTTGAAGGAGAAAGATTCTCTGTTAAAGGAACTAGAGGAGGCTTTACGGCTTAAGGATACTGCTTTAAGTGTTCTAAGGGAAGAGTCGGAAAGTAAGGACAGGCAAATGAATGCACTGAACGACGAGTTGGAAATATTGAGAAGCTCCATTCCCTCATCAGATCCTGTTCCTACGCCTGTTCCAGTAGAATTTGAAGAGCAGGCAGTGCCTGCGGAAGAGATGGTGAATGAAACCGTGCTTTCTGAGCCTGAGGATAATTCTGCTGCTTTGGTTGACGAAAAACCTAAGGATGACTCTGCTGCTTTGCTTGACGAACAACCAGAGGACGATCCTACAGCTGTGCAAGACAGGAAGTCAGAGGTGATACGCTCAATGCGTAAGATGATTATCTGGCAGATGGAAACAGGGCAGACGTTGCTTGAACTGAAAGGTTTGAAGAAAGGCGAGATTATTCCTGATGGTCAATGGGCCGATCTTGAACAGTTCCTGGAGCAGATTGACGATCATTTCGTGTCTCGTTTTAGTCAAAAATTTCCGGATTTTTCCGAGAAGGATATGCGCTTGATGATGCTTCTTCGTATTAGAGTTCCCAGTAAGAATATCGCGATGCTATATGGTATCAACGAGAAGTCCGTCAAACAGAAATTATTCTTGTTCAAGGCAAAAGTGGGCATGGAGAGTGATCCTACCTCATTAAGAGACTATATCGAGGAGTTCTAATTCAACTCCTCGTTTTTTTTGTGTCTTTTTGACGTCCTAATTCAAATAATGTAATTTTTATTTGGAGTTTTACCTTGTATGTTGTATCTTTGCGAAAATGTTTCCATTCTGAACACTAATTGGTTGGTTTATGATAAATAATGGCATATTAGTTGTACTACCCCTCGTGGTAATGCTTATTCTTGTTTTGGTGATTCTTGTTAAGTCTCGTCGTGACGGGTTTAATGCTAAATCACATGTTTTTTTCTCTGCACTCGGGGGTAGTGTGTTACTTATGCAGCTCTGTACGGTGGTCTCTTATGCTATCGAGTTGTCACTCATCAATTCTATCAGTGGCGGCATGGAAGCCTTACTGCCAGTTCTGGGCATTAGTTGCATTGCGCTTAGTTTCTATTTCTGGTTCCGTTATTTGTTATCTACCTTGAAACCCTATAAGCCCCTCTCTGCTATTGTAGAGGTGCTGTTGTTCGTGCCCGTATTGTTGTTGGCAGGTGCTGCAATAGCGTCACCTTGGATACATTCCATCTTCTACATTGGTTCCGACCACTCCTATGAGGTGGGTAATTGTAACTACTTGCAATTGGTTTGCCCTGTTCTGTATGGGGTTCTGGCTTTGATTGTTATTGCCAAAAGACTTATCTCAGAATATGATCGAAATACCGTTAGGGTATTAAGATTCTTCTTGTGGTTCATTGTTCCTGCTGCTTTGGGTTGTCTTGCACAATGCACATTAGGTCGTGGTGGCTATTCGCAGATCGGTATCTGCTTTGGCTTCGTGCTGATCTATATTGAGCAGTATATGGATGAATTGTTCGAGGTGCGACGTCTCAAGAGCATTGCTGCAATTAATGGCAATCTGGAGATGGCTTACGCTGAACTGAACCGTCAGATGGCTGAGATTAAGAAACTTAACGAACAACTGGACGAGGCACGTAAGGAGGCTGAGACTGCCAATAAGGCTAAGACCGTCTTCCTTAACAATATGTCTCATGACATTCGCACACCTCTGAATGCCATCATCGGTTTTGCCAACCTGATGAACAAGGAGAAAGAGAATGTTACGGTTGTTACGGACTACCTGAGGAAGATCAGAAAGTCAGGTGATTACTTGATGTCTCTCATTAATGATGTACTTGATTTGGCTCATATTGAGAGTGGCAATCAGAAACTTGTTCCGGTACCTTTTAGTCTTACGGACATCAGAGATCAGCAAGGTTCTATGATTCGTGAGATGCTCGTCATGAAGCGTCTTGCATTTACTGCCACCCTTGATGTTGATCATTACAATGTGATGATTGACCCTGTCAAGGAGAAGCAGCTTATCATGAACCTTGTCAGCAATGCCATCAAGTACACCCCAGAGGGTGGATCCATTTCGTTGACCATCGAGGAGGTTACTTCTTCTCGCGAGGGATATGGTAAATACATCTTCACCGTATCTGATTCCGGTATTGGTATGAGTTCTGAGTTCGTGGCCGGATTGATGGATTACTTCAACAGTGAGCGCAATAGCGAGGCAAAGCGAGTACCTGGTATTGGTCTGGGAATGGCTCTTGTTAAGACGCTTGTTGATTTGATGGGTGGTTCTATCCAGGTCAATAGTTTGATGGGTAAGGGTTCGTCGTTCCAGGTTACGCTTGAGCATGAGATAGTTACCGATCCCTCATTGCTTGGTCAGCCTAAGATGGAGGACCTTGACACCAGTTGCTTGTCAGGCAAGCGTATCTTGATGGCCGAGGATAATGATCTGAACTCCGAGATCGCCACTGCAATTCTGATGGATGCAGGTATGTTTGTTGACCGTGCCGAGGATGGTGAAATCTGTGTACAGATGCTCAAAGATGCAAAGGCAGATTATTATGATCTGGTATTGATGGATATTATGATGCCCAACATGAATGGCTATGAGGCAAGTGTAAGCATCCGTTCTCTTGAGGATAAGGCCAAGGCATCCATTCCTATTTTAGCAATGACAGCCAATGCTTTCGAGGAAGATAAGCAGAAGGCCTTCCGTTCAGGAATGAATGGTCACCTTTCCAAGCCCATTGATATTCCCGTCCTGATGAAGGCGTTGGTTGATATCCTTCAACCGAAAATCGACGAATAACAAGGTAGTGTATACTTCTGAGTTCGAGAAGAACTCGCTGAGCAGAAATAAATAATCCGCATCCTGGGAAGTCCCCTTGATGCGGATTATTGTTGTTAGTTGTCTCAGAGAAGGTATGTTCTTACTATCTCAGCACCTTACGTCCATTCATGATGTATATGCCACGTTGGGTAGCATTGCTTCTGCGACCTGTGAGGTCGTAGGTGGCGTTCTGCTGTTGTGTTGATTCTGCGGGGATGATATCCATTGCTGTAGGATCATCATTCGTCGCATAGACATCGCTGATCATGATGGCATTGCTTACCGTTGCATAGAAGCATACGATGTAGATGTGGCTTGGGTCAATGGTCTTTCCATTGCTATCCTTCATGGCTTTGAGGTCCACGATAGCCTGTGTCTGCCCTGTCATCGATACGGAGTAGTAGGAGGTTGACTCGGGGTTGTTGACATCATAGATGCGCAACTCGGGCTTAGCTCCAGATGTACTCTTAAGGTTTACTACGAGATACTGGTATCCAGAGAGGTCTGCAGGTTTCTGGAAATACCATCCACCCATACCTCCCTTGTCCAGTTTCAGTCGATTGGACGTGGTGGTGACGGTGTAGGTTCCTGTGCTTTTTGCTATAGTTGCGTTGACGCACCCCTTCAGCATAGAGAAGAGGCTTGTACTTACTTGGAAGTCTGTGCTTACCTGTTCCCCAGCAGCATTGGTGTAGGTGGCAGTAACGGTGACGTCACCTGCTGATGTCTTAGTTACGAGATTTACGCCCTCAACGCTTACTACGCCCTCCTGGCTATAGGTATAGTCGCAAGAGGCGGTCACATCGTGGGTTTTGCCATCTGTGTCAGTAAGAGTGATGTAGAGTGGATGTACACTGCATCCTGGCAGGTTGATACTGCTTTCCTTGGCCTTGAGAGACTTCACGCTGTAGCTGGTGTCCTTCATGTAGCGCTTGTAGCATTGTAGCATCACCTTGGCATAGTTCTCACCAATCATGCGGTAACCCTTGGCGGTAAAGTGCAGACCATCGCTGGCACCTGGGCAGTCCTTTGAAGAAACTACGTATGAGTTCTCAATCTTACTGGGAACGGTGGCAATGACGCTGTTATGTCCCCAGCATACTCCACCTTGGGCCTGACTGAGCAATTCACCTACCAGTAGGGGACAGTCACTTTGCATGAGGTCCAATTCGCGCAGCATACGTTGGTAGATTGTATTCACCTTGACGGGCCAGTCCTGCTGGGTGTTGTTTGAACAACCTTGGTGTAGCAGGATACCCTTGATGACGCCCACTTTCTGTGCTTCCTTTGCTAAGTTAACGAGATAGCGGAAAGGATTGTCATTGTAGTTGTGAGCATAGTTCTGCAACCATCCCTCTTGCTTGGCAATGTATTCCTTGATACCCTCCTCAAAGAACATCTCAATGGCGCAACCACCCAGGGCTACATTGATGACACCTACCGTGATGCTGTCAGGTAGGTTCTCTGCGAGATTCTTGCCAAACCAGTCTGCTGGGGTGAGACCCGTACCTTGACGACAGAGGGGAGGACGAGCCACATACCACGAACCCTTGGTTCGGCTGGGATTACTCATGTTAACGGCTGCCATGGTCAGGAAGCGTTTGCTGGAATGCGAGTAGTCCTCCAGTTCAGGTGTGGCGTTACCTTCCATGTTCGACTGTCCGAAGCAGAGGTAGATATGGAAGTTGGGGTCAAACTTTGTCTTGCTGACCTTCAGTCCTGAGTTCTTGGTCGATTCTGCCTTTGAGGTCAGGCTGTTGCAGGCGGTGTTCAGCTTGCTGGTAGCAGTCTTCATGGCGGCTTCGTCCGTTTGATCTACTGCCTCTGGACCATAGTTGGCATAGGCCGTTTTCAGTGTTTTGTAGGTAGCGGTCAGTCCTGTGATGCACTCCGCATCACTCTCCCATTGAGCCAACAGTTGTGCTGCCTTTTGGCAGGCAGCATCGTAACTCTCTTTCACAGTCGCAGCCAGCAAATTGCTGGCTACGAACAGTATACTAATAAAGAATAAGGTGATTCTTTTCATTGTTTAGAGGAATGCGTATTTGAGGATAAAGAGAATGGCCAGGATGACCATACCGATATTCAGATTCTTCAGGTTTCCACTGCAGATGTGCAGCAATACCCATGAGATCAGTCCCATCAGGATACCGTCAGAGATGGAGTAGGTGAGGGGCATGAAGGCAATGCAGATGAAGCAGGGAATGGCAGTAAGGTAGTCTGAGAAATCTACCTTGCGAATATCATGCATCATCATCACACCAACCAGAATCAAGGCTGGAGCAGTTGCCTGTGCGGGAATTGCCAGGAACAGAGGAGCCAGGAACAGTGCCAGTACGAAGCAGAGTGCTGTGGTCATGGAGGTCAGACCGCTGCGTCCACCCACATTCACGCCTGAAGCGCTCTCAACATAGGTAGTTACGGTTGAGGTTCCAAACACTGCACCGAGGGTGGTACCTACGGCATCTGCCATGAAGGCTTGCTTCAGTTTGGGTATGTTGCCTTGCTCGTCTACCATTCCTGCACGGTTGCTTACGCCAATCAGTGTTCCGATGGTGTCAAACATATCGATGAAGAGGAAGGTCAGTACACAGATTACCATGTCGATGCTGGCAACGCTTGCCCACTCAAACTGGCAGAATACGGGTGCCAGACTGGGAGGTGTGCTGACGGGATTGGCAAAATTGGTGATACCCAGAGGGATACCCACGATGGTGGTGATGAGGATACCGATGAGCAGTGCTCCTGTAACCTTGCGTACCAGCAATACTGCAGTGAGCAGGATGCCAAAGCATGCCAGAAGCACAGCGGGATCATGCAGGTTACCCATCGTTACGAAGGTTGCATCGCTGTTAGCCACGATACCGGCATTCTTCAGACCGATGAAGGCAATAAACAGACCGATACCGGGTGAGATAGAGCGGCGCAGCAACAAAGGCATGCATTCCACAATCTTCTGACGCAGACCGGTGATGGTGAGTAGGATGAAGATGATACCCTCCAGGAATACGGCTGTCAGGGCAAACTGCCAACTGTATCCCATCGTCAAGACGATGGTGTAGGCAAAGAAGGCATTCAGTCCCATACCGGGAGCCAGCGCGAAAGGCAGTTTGGCATAGATGGCCATTACAACGGTAGCAACGATAGAAGAAACCACGGTGGCAGTAAATACTGCACCACTGTCCATACCTGCGTCGCCCAGGATGCTGGGGTTGACAGCCAGGATGTAGGCCATGGTCAGGAAGGTGGTGATGCCACCCATCACCTCCTTCTTTATGGTCATAGACTTTGGATCAAAGCCGAAAATCTTACTTAACATAGCTTTTGACTTAATATTCGTTTTTCAATTTTCAACTTTCACTTTAGAAAGCATACTTCACTGCCAGAGTGGGGTTAGCGTAGAAGGTGTTGTTCTTTGCACCGGTGTACCAGATGAAGTTGTTGCTCAACTCCAACTCTGTACCTACGCTCAGCTTGTTATTCTGGCGGTTCTTGCCGAACACATTGAACCAAAGCTGAGGCTCAGAGAGGAATACCAGACCCTTCTTGGTGGGGTTGCCTGCATAGGTGTTCTTGGGAGTTGTAGCCAACCAGAGGTCAGCGAAACCGCTGAAGGTGCAGAGACCCTTGGCGAAGGTGATGCCCCAGACGGGAGTTACCTGGAAGCTGGCGTATGCATCCTGTCCGTTTCCGGGAAGGAAGTGCTTGTAGAGAGCCTGCAGGGTGAAGGTCTTGCTGAAGTCATTGCTGTGCCATTGCCATGCGGGACCAGCCAATACAGCCTGCTGGAAAGGACCTGCGCAGTTCAGACCGCCGTCATACTCTACGTGAGCAGTGAAACTGTGGTTGGTCTTGTCAACAACGGCAAAGGTGAAGTCACGACCGATCTCCCAGTATGCACCGATGTTGCCATGGTTGGTCTTGTCATAGTCACCTGTTGCGGGGTCAATATTCTTTCCATAGTAGTCCATATCTACAAAGAAATAGGTTGAACCCAGGGCATCAGCCTTGAACATCTCCACGGTAGTGGTTACAAGCTGACGGTTTGCCTCAGAGTCTGAGTTGAAGTGACGACCCATGTCATAATGCAACTGTACGTTTACCTGTGCCTGTGCTGCTGCAGCAGAAAGTGCCAATGCAGCGATTGTGAATAACTTCTTCATGTTTTTTTTATTTTGATTAAAAAAAATTAGCTTATTGCTCGAAGTATCAATTGCTCGAAGTCTCGATAGTTCGAAGCATCGAAAAGTAGATTTTTCAATTTTTAATTATTATAGTTCCTCCTTGATATCCTGCTTCTCCTTACCGTTGAAGCTCTTTACCTTCATGCCCAGTTGTTGGGGCAGGATGGCATTCAGCACGATACCCACGATGGCTGCAATAGCCAGACCCGAGAGGTGGATGCTACCGATGGCTACACTGTCACCTGCGCCATACTTCACGCCGATGGCCAGCACCAGGATAAGGGCGGCTACGAATACGTTGCGTGAGCTGGAGAGGTCTACGTGTGATTCTACGAGGTTGCGCACACCCACGCTGGAAATCATACCGTACAGGATGAGGCTCACACCACCGATGGTGGCTGCAGGCATAAGGCCGATGAGGCAGGCAAACTTAGGACAGAAACTCAGCAGTATAGCGAAGACCGCTGCCAGACGGATTACTGCGGGGTCGAATACGCGGGTAAGGTTCAATACGCCGGTGTTTTCGCCGTAAGTGGTATTGGCGGGTGCTCCGAAGGCACTTGCCAGGGCTGTTGCCAGACCGTCACCTATCAGTGTGCGATGCAGGCCGGGTTTTTCCAGGAAGTCCTTGCCCACGGTTGAAGAGATGGCACACATATCGCCGATATGCTCCATGATGGTGGCAAAGGCAATGGGTACAATGGCAATGATACCGCTCACCATGAAGGCTGAGTCGAAGTTGTCGCTGACGGCCAGGATACTGCCTTCACGACTAATGGGCAAACCAATCCAGGCAGCATCATTCAGGCTGCTGAAGTCTACCTCGCCCATTGCTGCTGCCAGGGCGTACGAAACGATGACACCTAGCAGGATGGGGATGATCTTGATGATACCCTTGCCCCAGATGCTGCTGCATATCACCACAACGATGGCCACGATAGCCAGCAACCAGTTGGTGGTGCAGTTGCTGATGGCACTTCCTGACAACGTCAGACCGATGGCGATTACCATGGGACCTGTCACTACGGGTGGGAAGAACTGCAGTACCTTCTTCGTGCCAAAACCCTTGATGAGTGCTGCCATGATGAAGTAGCACATACCGGCACAGAGCACACCTATGCAGGCATAATCCAGGGCCAGGCGCTCTGTCATCCCTTGTGCCACACCCAGTTCCTTTACCGACAGGTATCCACCGATAAAAGCAAAGCTTGAACCCAGGAAGGCTGGCACGATACGCTTGGAGATGAGATGGAACAGCAGCGTACCCAGACCTGCGAAGAGCAGTGTCACAGAGACATCCAGTCCCGTGAGGGCGGGAACCAGAATCGTAGCACCAAACATGGCAAACAGATGCTGAATGCCTAGAATTGTGAATTTACCATAGCCCAACTGTCGAGCGTCGGTAATACCTTGTTGTGGTTTGAATTCCATAATATAATAAGGTTAAAGAATGTAGATGCTTGTTTCTGTTAGGTCAAAGAATGTAAATGCTTGTCAATCAGCCTTCAGTGAATCTGTATCAATCTCAATTGTCTTCTGGCAATGATTTTTGTTACAAAAACGCTGTATTCTTCACATACAAAGATACAGAATTATTCTATACCTTTGTACGTTTATTGCAAGTTTTTTTAACCTAATATGTAAAAAATGTTACCAAAGTGGGAAAAATGGCAAAAAAATGACACGCCATCTGGTGGGATAGCATGTGGGGAAATCCCCGCCGCCTTTAGGGATAACCTACCAAAATAATGGGGATTGCCATTTGGAGGATTCAGAGGAATAGTATAACTTTGCAACATGAAACAAAACAACAGACAAATTTGAATACTTACTTAATAAGAATATTGAATCACTTAAAACCATAAGATTATGAAGACGATGACAATGATGAAGAGTATGGCAGTTACGGCTAAGATGGTAGCAGTAGTAACAATGATGAGTATGGCAACCGTGATGAGTGCACAGCGTTACCAGTCAACGTACAGTGTAATGGGCAACAGGGTGATGTACAACAAGAAGGAGGTGAAGATTGCCGATGCAGCATCCTTCCAGGTCCTTGGCTATGGTTACGCAAAGGATAAGAACAATGTATACCTCGATGGCGAGATACTGCGCTTCGTTGATCCTCAGGGATTCCATCTGCATGGACAAAGCATTCAGCAGGGAGCAACTGGGGAGGTGACAGCAGGACGTGGACACGCTGCTGGTCAGACAGGTGGCAATGTAGATCATCCGTACGCTGGCACTAATGGACACATGTATGGTGGAAATAATGGTTATCAGATAGGTGATGGTCATGATGGTCCCGGTTATCACATTGGCAATGATGGTGATGCTCGTCCCGCTGATGCCCACTACCATATCACCAAGTGGGATGTTTACTTCGAGGGTAAGAAGATCAGCGGAGCCTCAGCCTCTTCCTTCAAGGATCTGGGCAATGGTTATGGCAAGGACAGCTTCGACGTCTACTATATGGGCGAGAAGATCAAGCGTGCTTCGGCCAGCAGTTTCAAGGTCTTGGGCTATGGATACAGCAAGGACAGTTTCAACGTATACTACAATGGCGTGGAGATAAAGGGTGCCAGTGCCAATAGTTTCAAGGTCGATTCTCGCGGCTATGCACATGACAGTTTCGATACCTATTATTGGGGAAAGAAGATTTAGACCAATACACCAAAATTTAATGACAATACAAATAATGGCGGACCCAACGGTCCGCCATTAATATTATTTTTATCTCAATGTTTTGTAGGGTTAAGGTTAGTCCGGCACATAATACATACAAAATGAGGCACACTCACTCTCGAGGTGCCTCATTCCCAAATCTTAACTTATAATTTATAATTTATAATTCTCCTGCTATGCAGGAGCTCGTTCCCAGTGCAGTTGCAATGGCGGTCAGAATACTTATCAGTATCTGTACAGCCCATTTTA
>DCIS01000067.1 GCA_002317475.1 Prevotellaceae bacterium UBA1720
GTCTCAGTATTGGTCTCGACTGCCTCGGTGGCATCCATGATTACGAGTGGGAAGGTGTAATAGAAAGCTTCCTTCAGTTCAGCCTCGGTCACGGTGATAGGACCGTTGGCGCTCTCCTCATCATCCTTGCATCCAGTGAATGCACAGAGTGCAAGGAGGAGAAGTGTAATGATTTTTGTCTGTTTCATTGTTTTTATGTTTTATGGTTCAATGACATGGAAATTGAAGGGTAGGGTCATATCGGTAGGCAACAGGCTGATGGCAGCGTCACGATTACCCGAAATGGAAAGTCCGCTTGTATCACCCATGAAGCCAGTCAGGAGGGCAGACTTGGTGCCCGTTACTGTGGCATCGGCATTGGCGCGGGTCTCGTTCTTGTAGGTCAGAATGACTCCGTTACGACGAACTACACAGCACTTCTCCTGTCCGATGATGAAATTGACCACTACGTCGTTGTCCTCAAATTGACGACTGTCGTTCATGATGGCAGCAAATTCGAAACACATATCAAGTGTAGCGGCTGCAAGTGTGCGTATGAAGCCATCGCCCAGAAAGGTAATTGGAGCAGGTGTTCCGGCACGCAATTCCATTGCACCGGTAAGGTAGGCATTACGCCATGTTCCGCTTTCAGTCTGGTAGCCTAACTGCTCAAGTGCATCGGCACAGAGGCGGCGTGCCTCCATGTTAGAAGGGTCAGCATAGACTAACTCCTTGGTGATCTGTGCCACCCACTGATACTCACCCTTGGCATAGTCCTCACGAGCCATACGGAGGATACGTTCGGGATCGCCGAGGTACTCCACCAGTTTCTTGGCGGTCTCGGCAGGGGGGAGAAGGTTGAGGTTCACGGGATTAGCATCGTACCATCCGAGATATTTCTGATAGACAGCCTTGATGTTATGCGACAGGGTGCCATAGTACTGACGGGTGTACCATACCTTGGCAAGTTTCTCGGGAAGCTGCAGCATGTTGGAAATCTCGGTAGAGGTGTAGCCGAGGTTCATGTAGTGAAGTGTCTGGTCGTGTGTGAACTTGTAGATAGCTGCTGTATTCTCAAGATAATCCTTGACTGTCTCGGTACCCCAATGTGGCCAGTTATGGCTCTGGAAGATTACCTCGGCCTCGTCGCCAAACATCTGCTTAGCCTCGAGGATGTAGTTGCACCACGACTCTGCATCGCGTACCTCGGCGCCTCGTAGGGTGTAGAGGTTGTGCAGGGTTCCTGTACAGTTCTCTGCCATCCACAACGCATGGTACTCCTTGAAATATGCATTCATTTCAGCAGGAGCCTCGGTACCTGGGGTTACCTGGAAGGTGACGGTGATGCCATCAATATTGACGGTCTCGGTCTTGCTTACCTCATACGTAGGAGCTGCAACGATGGCTGTGCCATTGACTGCCTGCCCCATGCCGATACCCATAGCCATACGTCCTGTCACTCCCTTGGGAAGGTTTGTGCCATACTGATAACCTGCACGACGCTTCATGGCAGTGCCGGCATAGACGTTCTCAGAAACCACATGCTGCATGAAGCCTTCGGGCACGATTACGGCTGTTGTCTTGCCGGGATTGATCTGTTGTTCAAGTGGCAGGGAACTATCTGATTTGGTGCAGTTCTTCAACACTTCGGCCATACCTCCAAAGTGGTCGGCATGGCTGTGGCTGACGAGTACGGCAACGATGGTGGGATTACTGTCGATATTGCGCTTGAAAAGTTCTAAGGCAGCACGTGCCACCTCTGATCCCATCAGCACGTCAAAAATCATCCATCCATGCTCGGTCTTGATGAAGGTCATATTGGCCATATCATAGCCACGTACCTGATAGATCTTGCCGGGCAAAACCTCGAAGAGTCCCGTCTGCACGTTGCACAGGGCATTTTGCCAGAGGCTGGGATTGACCGTTGAAGGGGCATTGCCACCATCATGCAGGAACTTGAACGTCTGCATGTTCCACACCTCCTGCCCGGCATCGTTGTAGATCACGAGGTCAGGAGTAGCCTCTATGCAGCCACGCTTGGCATTCTCCAGCTCAGAGAGGTCGGTGAAGTCCAGCATGTCGTACCATGCCTTGTTCTGCTCCTCTGTTGTCTTGGTGGCAGACTTGGGAGCAGTTGGGTTCTTGGGATCATAGTCATCAGCAGGCAATTCCTCAGCCTGTTCCTTGAAGAAGACGAGACTGTCCATCTCGCTCTTCAGAAAGGTCTGACGAGCGTTATTCTTGTATAGGTAGTATCCCTGGGCATTGGCATTCTCTGATATACCTAAGAAGGCAAAAATAGAGCAAATGATATATTTTCTCATTTCTTTATAAACTTGAATGATTTGTTACTGGTGTTGACAATGTAGATGCCCGATTTGAACTGAGAGACAGGAATGGTGATCTTTCCCTCGTTGTCTGCCTTGCCTGAAGTAATCAACTTTCCGTCGATGGTATACAATGCCATGCTTTCAACCCCATGGGCAGAGATTTCCTTGCTATTAATGATAAAGTTATCATGACCAACCTTCTCGATGGTAGTTTCCGTGTCAGTCTCCTCGATGGTGAGTTTGAGATAATTCTCAAGCGAGTAAAGCACTTCCGTCTGTTTGCAACTGAGCTTCACCTCTGTGTCGGTGAACGATACCATAGGACGCTGCTGCAGGCTGAACGCAGTCTTCCCCTCCGTGTCATAGATGACAACGCAAAGTTTTTTTTCTGCATGACATACCAATGCAGCGATGGAAAAGAAAAAAAGTAATAGTTTTTTCATATATACGCAAATAGTTTCCCACCAGGTGGGAAACTATATTTTTAACAAACGAATTTACTGTGCTAGGTACTCGTCGGTGCTTACCTTGATGCCGTGAGGACCATACTCACCCAGTGCATATTTTGCGATGCAGTTCTGGGGATCATCCTTAGCCTCAAGGAGGTTGTAGAGCTTAATGGACTTCATCTTTGCCATGCTGTGTTCCCATGTCTTGTCAGGCAGAATGTTGCGGTACATAATGATCATGGTGTTGCCGATGGTCTCCAGATTGCCATTAGCATCTTTTCTCTGCTCTGTGCGTGCAAAATAAGAGAGCTTGCTGCAGTCCCAAACGAGAAGCTGAGTGTTGATGCCCTTAGCATTCTGAGCCTTTACGTGAGCCTGGATTTCAGCCAACTTGGCATTCTGCTTTGTACAGATCACGAAGGTTGCCTTCTCGCCCTCCTTAACTTTGGCATCCTTGTGGTTGATAGAATTGTATGAACGAGTGTCCATGCATGAGCCCAGACAAATGCTCCAGTAACGTGCTTTTGCACTTGCGTAGTCTTCAACCTTTGAAGGTGTGGGGGTGGGGATGAAGGTAAGTGTCAGAACCTGATCATCTGCTACCTTAGTACGAGCATAGAGGTAGTTTGTAGCACTGTTAGGATAGAAACCTGTGCTGGGATAAAGCAGGAAGGGAACGTCTGTTCTGTCGTCAATCTCGGGACGATTTACGAAAGCAGGAACGTTGGTGTTTACATTGCCTTCGAGGGTCTTAGGAGCCTTCACCTCCTGCATGGTGGTGATGTCGTAAGCCTGAATAGAGGGCATATCCACACCGCCGTAGATGTCGGGAGTACCGTTCTGGTCTACGCTCAGATACTGACGGATCATGATGTTTGCCTGCTCAACGGTGCTCTTTACCTTGATAATGTTGCTGTTAGCACCCAGTTTGGCAAGTTTCTCATCAGATACCTTCTCAGGAACGATGTATACGGTGTAGTAGTTCTCCTTGGTCGAAGTTTCCACGAAGGGGTTCACACTGCCAGCATCGGGCTTGATGGCGTAGTCAGACGAACCGTTGATTACACTGCCATCAGCATCATCATACAGGCTAAAGCTGAAGTAGCTACAGTGGGGGAAGGCACCATGGATCTTGAGCACCATGTTGGGGTTGTCCTTTGTGCTCCATACATACTGCCAGTAGTGTGAGTAGAGGTCAGGATACTGGGGTACGGTCTCATCAGCACCATTAAAGGTGGCGCTCCACTGCTCGTTGGCAGGACCATTGTCAATCTTCTCGGGTGTGTTCTCGTTGTCATCCGAGCAACTTGCGAGGCCCATCAGCAGGGCAGCTGCAATAAAAAGATACTTTTTCATGTTTTGTAAAATTTGAAATGTATATTAAATTCATTATTACCTGGTCATGATTTTGCGAATCTGTCCGTTCTTGCCTCTGACGATGTTCACGCCCTTCTGCATTCTGTTGGTGCGTCGACCGTCGAGGGTGTAGATGTTGTCAACGCCCATCTCTACGCCATCCACGGTATGGATGCTTGTCGAGCCGTTCTTGCCACGTACCTTGAGCTTGTAGTTGGTAACTTTGGCGTGGTCAGGATCCTCAGCCTTGAGCCAGCAACGGAAGGGTGGCAGGAATACTTCCTCATCCTCTGCAAGTCCTAAGGCTTGACGGAAACTGTCCTTCGAGATCATGTACCCACCAGCCTCTGACAACGAGAATCTCTCGTAGGAACCTGTGGGGATGAGTCCGTTGATAGCAGGCAGTGACAGGTCGCCAGAGACGTCGATCTTGTTACTGTTGGCCTTCAGTACCATGCTATAGCTTCCCGCAGCGAACTGTTCGTCGGTGAAATGAAGGATGGCAGGTGTACCAGGGGGCAGGATTCCAGAGGTCTGCTCCACGACGAGCGTATCCTCCACTACATCCACCAGGTTGTAGAATTCACAGTCCTGTTCGTCCATATTCATCTCGAATGGCAGACAGACCGTTGCCCATTGGAATTTGAATGTGCGGGTAAATGTGGGAGCCTCGGTTGGTATGGGCAAGCTGTTGCTCTCGTTTCTGTTAACAGCCGAATTCTCACTGAGGTCATATTTCACCTCCTTGCCTTCCCCACTAAAGAATTTGTCGAATGAAGTGTAAATGTCTGACCATGTAGTAGAAGTGTATCGCATGTAAGGCAAAGCCTTCATGGTGAGTGTCTTCAGATTGTTGCAGCCTGAGAACATGTTGGTAGAGTTGCCTGATGTAACCTTCTGCATGTCGAAGTTGCCAAGCGTGAGCGACTTGAGGTTTGTACATCCTTGGAATATACCGGTCATCCACTCGCAATTAGATGTGTTCAACGGACTCAGGTCGAGCGTAGTCAGTGCAGAACAGCCCTTGAACATCTGGGTCATTTTTACTGCGTTATCCGTATGCAGGTTGCTGAGATCTACCGCCTCCATATTGGTGCATTGGTCAAACATGCACTGGGCATTAGGTGCATCAACATATTTTGTGAAGCGTGCTGTGCGGATGTCCGAACTGTAAGATTCCCAACCGCGGATGCTGCTACTGCGGAGTCTTCCCTTGTCATTATTCACAGGCTCTACTACCAGTTCATTGTCGTTGGTGATATACCAGTTACAGGTGCCATCCATACCATAGTGTGCGTGCATTGAATGATCAGACGCCTTGCATATCTTGCACAGGTGTGTTTCACTGTCATATTCATGTGGACAGAGTTGCAATCTCATGGCTGCCTGAGTGTTCCCCACTTTGTAATCGGGCTGTGCCACATCCTTGGTGAATATGTCGTCTACTGTATGAATATACGAACCAGTCCTATCTGTACACATAAGGTGTAATTGTTCGGTACATTGGTTTCCCGAATGTCTTATGGCAACGAGAAGGTTCATCTTATTGTCATATTCGAACGGAGTGTCAAGTGTTATAACATCCCATTCATATATCGGTTTGCCCAGGACGACACCTTTGTGGTTGTAGACTCGAACGAATTTGTAATCAGACACCTTGAAATCAGATGGTAACTCGGTCATTGCCGAATCAACCAGTGCCATGTATATCTTTAAATCAGTTGTAATCTTTGGTTCCCTATAATGATCACTTACAAAATATGCAATGTCATAGATATGACCTGACTTTTTGATTTGATCGTGGGTATACAATGTCACAGTTGTCTGTTTATTGTTTGTCTGTCCATAGGGGGCATCCATATTATAAAATGAATTTTTTATAAAATGGCGTCTATTTTCTGCACCCGCATAGACGTAACTATGATATGTTTCACCACATATTTTGCAGACATGGGTAATAGGATCATAGTCACACGCCTCGAAGATGGCTGTATAAACCCCATTATGGTCAAGAACCACTTGACGTGGATTAACCGTTACTTCGTCGTCCCACATTGTAAAATGGTATCCATCTTTATAATTAGCAGTTAATGTGGCATACCCCCCATCTTCATATGGTTCATATGAATGCGTACGTCCACCCGACACAGTGCCATATTTGTTGTTTACGGATTTGACTTTGATGGAATAAACGTTGGGGTTGAAGTATGCATAAACCCAGATGTCACTTGTCAATTCTATGTAGTGCGACAGTTCACCGCCGTCTGACCATTTGTCGAAGTGGTAAAACATATTAGGTTTGGCATACACTCTGACTTGAGTAGCGAAATAATGGTTTTTGTCGCGGTCGAAATAGGGAGGTATGTATTCCCAAGTGGCGCGTCCATGCTTTACATTTGATGCATTAACTTCGGCGTGTATTGTGATGCGTTTGTTTGAAGGATCGAGTATAGCTTCCCCGTTCGTGTTAATTGCAGTTCTTTTCCCAAAAAGATTGTCAATATAAGTATTGTTTATCACTTTGTCCGCATGAGCGCGTATTCGACCGACAATGGCGTTTATATAAGGACTTTCACTCCAATAATCAGACATATTATACTCGGTGTGGTTGCGTTGGATGGAAGGCTTATTGCCTTTTTCATCGTTGAAATATCCCAGAATGCCACCAACTACATTATTCTTCATAGAAGTATCCACATAGATTTTTCCTTTGAAGAAACAATTGAAAATGACGCCCTTAAAATTTGTCGAGGCATATCCTGCGATACCACCTGTGCTGTCATAACAGTCTTTGGCATTGATAGTACCTATGAAGCTACAGCAGTCGATTTGTGTGTCTTCCTGAATCTGACCCGCTATACTACCGATATGTTTTCGGGCTCCGGTGACGGTAATTTCACCTTTAACTATCAATCCTGTGATATGACAGTTTTTGGTAACGCCGAAGAGGCCGAAATCGTCCATCGATCCGCATGCATTCTCAAGCGTGATAGTGTGATTCTCTCCTCTGAAAGTTCCGGTAAAAGGATGACTACTGTTGCCGACTGGTGTGTAGTCGCCTTCCGAGATGGTGAAATCATTAGCTATAATGACGTGGAATTCAACACCTTTAGCATTGTTTACTTTTTCACGTAAAGCAGCCCAGTCTTCTTGATTAGTGATTATGGTGTAATAGCTGGTATCATACGCATCACAGACCGTGCACTTATGGTTAGCCTCGCTGTAGGTATGTTTGCCTGTTGCCGCAGTCTTGCCGTCCTCAACTAAAAGGTTACACTTTATGCAGGTGGATTTGCTGCCCTCAGCACAGGTGGCAGCCTTTTCTGAAGCTCCATTTGCAAACTGATGCTTACATGTATACATTTCCATCTTCATGCATGTTTGATAATCACATACGAAGCCCGTTGAATATGAGTCGAGTAGGGAATCTATAGCTTTACTTTGATAATGAGCGCAACTAATCAATCTTCCGAATCCTTTTGTACGCGCATAAAGCGTCTTGCTATTATAAGATGACGATTTGCGGGTAATAGCGATGAGCAGATTCTTTGTATTGTCGTAGGCGAAGCATTTGTCGAGCTTAATGGTTTCCCATCCACTTGACGTACTCAATGTTGGATTACCGCTATATACCAGCGTAAATCCCGCATTAGCTGCATCAAAAGAGGTGTCTAGTTCTTTCGTATCGGCATCAACCAATTTCATGTAAATCTTGAGCTCTTTTGTTTCAAGGCTATTCTCCCCATCCGTTGCATAAAAGGCAACTGAGGCAATATTGCCAGATATCCCTATCTGGTCATTGGTATATAGAGATACAGTAGAAGTATACCTGCTATCGGTTTGGAATACACATTCACTATTACCAAGTTTTGCCAATTCTTCATCAGATTCTGGACCAATTACGATGGTATTAGTTTTAAAGTAGGTCGGATCAAAGTCGCAACAATACTCGCACACACCATCTACGTATAAATGGTCACCGGCAGGAATCACGGCATTGACAATGTTATTCTCATCACTAGCTGTTGCACTGCTGTAGCACTGGCCACATTCTATACATTCCCAGCATTCGATTTTACCTGGCTTACAGGTTGCAGCCATGGCATCAATGTGTTGAAGTTTGGAATGCTTGCATGCATCGCTCGAGAGTGAGAATTCCGAAAGTTGGAACGTAGTGTTTGGATGTGTAATCTCCAGTCGAAAAAACTGATAAGCCTTGTCTGGAGCCTTTGGCAGATAAAAGGTGAATGCTTTTTTATTGGTAGCAGTCATTTTTTGGCAGTCGGTCTTACTGTCAATAACAGTCCACTCTGCATCGTCTGGGTTCACCTTACCCTTCAGTACCCAGGTCTTTGGGTTACGACTTGGATATTCCTTCGTGTCATCACCGGTAGTGAAGGTGTAACTACGTACATGTAGAGCTTCTGGCGTGTAGAACTCAACATAGATATTTGAGGCATTCGAAACACGCCATTTGGTATCTGTATTGCCATCGAATAAGTTATCGTAACCTTCGTTTGTGTTTCCCGCAGTGCCATCAGTGGCCGCGTTATTGCATGCATCGCTCGAGAGTGAGATTTCCGAAAGTTGGAACGTAGTGTTTGGGTGTGTAATCTCCAGGCGGAAATACTGATAAGCTGTGTCAGTAGCCTTTGGCAGAACGAAGTTGAATGCTGTTTTATTGGCAGCATTCATTTTTTGGCAGTCGGTCTTACTGTCAATAACAGCCCACTCTGCGTCGTCAGGGTTCACCTTACCCTTCAGCACCCAGGTCTTTGGGTTACGGTCAGGAAAAATCCGCGTATCATCACCGGTAGTAAAGGTGTAACTACGTACATGTAGAGCTTCTGACGTGTAGAACTCCACATAGATATTTGAAGCCTTCGAAACACACCATTTGGTGTCTGTATCGCCATCAAATAAGTTTTGGTAACCTTCACCTTTGTTTCCCGTGGTGCCACCTGTGGCCGAGTAGGTAATGGGTACAATGCTTGAGAGTGAGATCTCCGAAAGCTGGAACCAAGCGTTTGGGTGTGTAATCTCCAGGCGGAAATACTGATATGCTGTGTCAGTAGTCTTTGACAGACTAAAGGTGACTGCTTTATTATTGGCAGCAGGCATTTTTTCGCAGTCGGTCTTAGTGTCTATAACCGTCCACTCTGCATCGTCAGGGTTTACCTTACCTTTCAGTACCCATGTTTTTGGGTTACGAATTGGAGATGCCCCCGTGTTATCACCGGTAATGAAGGTGTAACTACCTACATGTAGAGCTTCTGACGTATAGAATTCAACATAGATATTTGAGGCATTCGAAATACACCATTTGGTGCCTGTATTGCCATCAAATAAGTTTTCGAAACCTTCACCTATGTTTCCCGCAGTGCCATCTGTGGCGGTGTAGGTAATGTTGTCTGCCCTCATCGTTGTTGGGCACATCGCCATCATGACTATTGCCATGAGTAGCGGAAGTAATTGTTTTACCTGTTTCATGTTTTATGTTTTATGTTTTTATGTTTCTTGTTTCTAGGTTTCTTGTTTCCTTTACTTGTTATATACTATCTTTGGATTTTTTTCTTTTCTTCTTCTTGTCCTGCAAGTCCTCCCACCATAGATAGAGGAAGACGACGATACCCGAGATGGGACCGAGGAGCAGGAGAACCAACTCCCAATCGATGGACGAAATGATGTCTGACATGACCTGGATAAACTTTATTATTAATGGGTGTGAATGTCTATTAAATATTAAAATTTGTTGCTCGATTTTTGAATTGTGTTACAAAAGTATAAAAAAGGAGCCTAACGGGGTGTTAGACTCCTATGCTTAGGTGTTCACTTCCTATCATTTAGGTGTTAGATTCCTATACAAGTCTAACACCTATGTTTCAAATTTGATAGAAAATGTTTCAAAAATGAAAACGCTGATTGATAAGAAAAAAAACTAATTACTAAAACTTCAATAGAACACTCATGATGGAAATTTGCGCTTTGATGGCTTGGAAATATCAATAATGGAATATTTTGTCTTCATACGGCAAAAAACTTTGCAAAACTTGTCTACCATAAATAATTTTTCTGTAACTTTGTTGTCGGTAATCTTAGCGATAATTGTTTGTGTTACTTTGTAATTGAGCCATATAAAGAATAAGGGTTTTACTAATTGCCAAATTTTCAAGAACTTATATTGCTCTTACGTAAAATTATGATATATAATAACAGGATAAGATAAATCAAAAGAATATTGAATGAATTACAAGTTGGAAAAAGGTAAAGTATTGCCAATGAATGTTTGCCGATCACCATGGGTTCTGAATTTGACAATGTGCTTGGCTGCCATGCTGATGACAGTAACGAGCGCATGGGCTCGAGACGATAAGTATTGGGATAACTATGAGTCGGACTATGTATACTCCAATTTCAGTAAAGAAACGGATAGTAGTGGAAAGACGGTATTTTTGATCAATAATGCCGCAGAATTGGGTCGTCTTGCTCATTTCCTGACTGTCTCAAAGGATAAAAATATAATTAATGAAGTACAAAACGGTATCATCCGTCTTGAGAATGATATCGACTTGGCTGACCACCGTTGGAGAGCACTGGGTGAGGGTAGTAATGGTTTTTTCTACAAAGGAACCTTTGACGGAAATGGCAAGGTCATCAGGAATATGTATATCAATGAAGGCAATGGTGGTAAGGGTGCTGGATTCTTTGACAAAGCAGGAAACGGAATGACGGTTAAGAACGTTATCTTCGAAAACTGCTATGCCACTCAGTCCGAAAACACGGGTTTGGTTGTGGGATTAGTAGAAAATGCCAATGATGTAACCTTTGAAAATATTGAATTCAGAAAATGCCGTGTCTGGTGTGATGAGCATAACGGATTCCTGACGGGCTATGTTAACAAGAGTAAAAACCTGAAAGTCAAGGATATCACGATTCATGGCAAATATGAAGGTGAATACAAATCAAAGTCCAACGACAAGTATACCAACGTAGAGGGTAGCAATTATAATGGTGGACTTATAGGTTGGCTAAGACAAAGTGATGACTTTGAATTTGACCATGTATTCATTAGTGATGTTTTAATTCGCGGTACCCATTATGTAGGTGGTATTGTAGGTGAGATTAATGCTTCAACCGGTATCATCAAGAATTGTTATACAGACACATCTTTCTCTGGCGGTAGAGACTGTACCGGTGGCATTGCTGGAAAGATATACAATAATGGTGCTAATGTGACCATTAAAAACTGTGTCATACGAGTCAAAAATGATATCTTTCTCAACGGAACAGACAAACGTGAAAATGCTGCCACTGGTGGAGCTGTAGGATTGGTCAGTAACCAAGCCTACCTCACATTGGATAATGTAGCAGTAAGATTAGAAAAAAGTGAACCAAGTTTTCAATTTGACAAGGAACAGGGCCTCCTTGTTGGAAGTAGTTCTTCAAAAGGTCATATTGAAGCAAAAAACTGTTACTATGATACAAGGATGGGTGGCAAAACCACATCAGACGTAGAAAATCTGCTTTTTGGAACTAACATCACGAGTGGAAACAGAACTTATCTTCAGTTGGAAAACTTATGTTCATTCGCTCCTTCCAAAAACAATGCAGAGGATGTTTATTTCCTAGCCAATATGAATGCTTTGGGCGCTTGCTATGGTTATATAAGTAGCTATGATGACAGACCTGATATCTCTGACTATTTCTTCCCTCTGAAGGACAAGGAAAGTGGAATGGTTGTGGGGTATACCTATAGTAAAAATACCGGTAATATTTCAAGTGCAAAGGGGGGGGATCCCCAATCAAGCAATGTAGACAAGAATAATATCGAAATCCTTGGCAAGGATTTCTCGATATACCCTATTGGGTTGATGGTAATGATGAAATACGGCAAACCGACCACCTACACTTTCGTGGGCAAGGATGGCAAGTGGATCTACCGTGACGCCAGCACAAATGTCAAGGACAAAAAACGTATCAATTACAATACGTTTGTGTCGTGGCCGGAATCGCACGGTGGAATGTTGAAGGCTGAGTACATAGACAAACCAAAGATCAAAGGTCTTAAAGCAGATTATAATGATGTAAAGAAGACAGTCAAACTCACATGGACTGTTGACAAACTAAATAAAGACTATTGGAAAGATGCCAAGTACGTCATTGAGCGCAAGCATGATAGCAAGTCTGTGTATGATACCATCAACGTTGACCATTCGGAATGGACAGACTATGATCCCATGCTGACAGGCAAGAATAGTATTTATAGTGTTTATGTTATTTGTCCTTCTTTATTCTATAGCATAAGTGATAACGGTAGTTCGTACTCAGCAAGACAAACAGTAACAGCCAAGGAAGGCTATACCATTTCGGGTGAGGGGTACAGAGTAGATGGAGATATGGTATATGTACATGCCAAAATACCCAACTCGCAACTGCTCAAGGATGCAAACATCAAGTTGCTGAAGTGGACTAGCAATACGGAGGATGAATACGAGAATGCTCATAATGGAGATAAAACAGGCTTCATCTCAAATATTATCAATAATGCGAAAGATTATACGGTAAAAACCCTGACTTACAAACCGAACGTCAACAACGATGAAAACTATCTGCAAGTCGAATTGTCAGATGATGTTGACAGGAGTATATGCTACATGACCTATTATATGATCTATGTGGATGGCTGTAAGAATGCTGGCACGCTGAAAGACAAAACCTACAACTCAAAGAAAATTGGTGTCGCGGCCAATGAAAGTATTAAGATCTATTCCTTCATGGCCAGCAAAGGCGAAATGAAGGTAAACCTGTCATGGAAGGTAAAGAACAACAGTGAGCAGGATATGATTTTTTCCATCTCTCGCAAGCGCTATGTAGAAGGGGATACGGACGAGAAGGAAAGTGACTGGCTTCGATTGGCAAACATTCAAAGTGCTGCATCCAGCTTGTCATATACAGACGATGCATACCCTGGATATGTTTATGTCTATCGAATTCGTGCACATGCCAAGTGTAGTTCAACTTACAGCGAAGCCGTCTATGAAAGCGAGGCGAAAGACATAGGTTTTACCACCAGTCGAGGCACCATCATGGGTACTATTACCTACAATGGTGGATCCAATATCGTTCAGGGTGTGGATGTACGTCTCGCCTCTGATGGGAACACACTGCAAGAGACAATACCTGCCTATTCCATGTTCTTCTCGGGTGAGAAAGATTGTCTGCCCTTGGCACCCGGACTAGGAGACGATTTCTGGGCAGGTGATTGGACCCTTCAATTCCTGATGCGTCCCCACGACACTCAGAGCAATAGCAATAACATTCGTGTGCTCTCCCTGCCCGGACGTATGGCAGTGAACCTCAATCAGCAAAGTAATACCCTTCTGTTGGCCGGCAATAAAATGGCCATTAAGGATGGTAGTTGGGACAACCATATTGTTATCCAGCATGACAATAGCGGTTACAAACTGGGTATCACCTCTGCAAAAGTCGATGGTGGTGTGCAGACAGACTGGCTTGTCAAGGTAACTGACAAGGCGATGATTGATTGGATGAAGAATAACGGTGAGGAGATGGTCAACATCGATACACTATACTTTGGACTCAACGAACGTCAACTGACCAAGACTACAGGTATTCCCGCCTCCTTCAAAGGGTGGATTGACGAGGTAAAACTGTGGAATGACGTGCTAACAAGTGAAGAGTTGGAGAATACCTACGATCGCTACATTGCTGGTACGGAAACTAAACTACGTGGCTACTATACCTTTGATTCAGGTGTAGGTGAATACGCTTTCGATGGTAGTCATCCCGGCGGTGTCTGGGGCAATCGAAACACCAAGTTGCCTTTGCCAGACTACCCCTCTATTACAACCTTTGTGCCTGATGACAGTGTGCTGTGCTATCGTGGCATAACTGATAAATACGGTAACTACCAAATTGCAGGTGTACCCTATATGGGTGAAGGTACCAACTATATGGTGGTGCCTGTCTATGGTACACATGAGTTCCAGCCTGCTAGCATACGCCGCTTTGTCAGCGCAAATAGCCTTGCCCATAGTGATGTGGATTTTACGGACAAGAGCTCCTTCTATGTCAAGGTAAAGGCTCGCTATGCTATGGGAAACTATCCTGTCAAGGGACTAAATATATATGTCGATGGTATTTCTTCTACATCAAACGGCAAGGAGATCACTACTGATGAAAATGGCGAGGCTGAGATACAAGTTCCCATCGGTCAGCACCAGTTGAAACTTCTCGGCACAGGTCATACACTGGTCAACGAAGGCTATCCTTGCTCTGTGACAGGCATCGCTGCAGATGGAACCATCAGCTATAAACCCTTACAGGAAACGGACCAGCCAAACTATTTGGACTTCCAGCATGACCGCACGGCTCCCGTTGAGTTCTATGACGGTACCTTCGCCCGTCTAGCAGGAAAGATTGTAGGTGGAAGCGCTGAAGAGGAAAAACCCATCGGATTCGGATTGACCAATGCTAATCTGGGAAATGCTCGCATAGTCATCAAGCCCGAAAAGGATGCGGACAAGTATGCGCTGTATAGCTTTGGAGCAGAAGGTGATAAGTTTGAGCTGGGGAATAGTTTGGTAAATGACACACTGGATAATGGACAAATCAAGAGCGTCACAACCTACACATCTGGCTCGTCTGAAATCGCGATTGATGTGGATCCCGTGAGTGGTGAATACCTTGCCATGGTACCTCCCATCAACATGATGGTGGATCATGTTTGCACCACGGGAACAGCAGGCATTCAACTGGTTAATGCAGATTTCCGCTACAGCAATATGCCCAATACAATCAAGTTTGAAGACATCACCCAACTTAAGGCTGATACACTTTGGGTAGAAGGGAAAGATAGTAGTTTGACGAACTTTGAAGTTTTCAAATATCATGCAAAAAAGAGCTATATTAATTATGTAGATCCCGAATTCAGCCTGTATAACCCAAACGCAAAGGACAGCCTTATGCAGGGTGACCCCAATTACACAACTCTGTGGCAAAATGATCTAGGCGAAACGGTCAACGATACGGTCCCACTTTGGCATGATGTTATTCGCGATGGCAGTTCAGACTCTTACTTAATCAAAACCACTGATTCTCAGGAGAAACTAATAGGGCGCCCAGTCTTTACTCAAGGTTACCGCTACAAAACATATATGCGTATAGCTGAGAAATATACGAACCGTACTACGGGGCGTGACTCGCTCTATAATCAAGAGGATATTCTCATTACCATCCATAACGCACTCTCTACAAAGGGCTGTTCCTCAATTTCAACGGGGGGGTATTCACTGGATGAGAGCAAGGCCGAGGACACAGAATTGACGGTTTCAGAAGATGGCATTGTGAAGTATGATTGGATTGCGGGTTATCCCAATCCTACAGGTGACCATACCCTCAGCATGCAGATTACCTATACAACTAACGGTGTAGAGTATTCTCCAGAGACAGGCAAGATAACTGGCATAGTAGCTGGTGCTGTACCCATTCCTGGTACCAACTTTGTAACAGCAGGTCCTAACATGGTTTCTTTTGTTTTGCGTGACCCTCCAGGGAGTGGTAGCTATTCATGGTTGGAAAAGGGATCTACAATCACTTCATCGTATACCCAAGAAAAAGGATGGCTTGGTAACAACGATTATAATAATAGTGTAAGTATCGGTCATGAGAATATTACTTTTGCAGGTGATGGCATGACTTTTTATACAGGTACTAATATTTATAATTACGATGACGTTAACTGGGCAATTGTTACTACACAAAATATTGGTGATAACAAATCACATTCTCTCTCATTTACACTGAATGATAATCTTCAGACCAGCTCTGATCCCTATTATGTTGGTGTCAATGGTGATATTTATGTAGGAACTAGTAGTAATATGAACTTTGCGCAATGTAATGTATTAGGCTTTAGGCGTTTGTCGAGTCCAGAAGAAGGTTCAATCATGAGTAGTGAAAAGAACCATTATGTTTTGGACCAGGATAAGAGCATTGCGCAGACAGACTCTTTTACAACAGTATTTGTATATAGCCAGGAGCATATTATCAACGAACTCATCCCACAATTGAAGTCGTTGCGCCATTCACGAATAGACGTCTGGACAGATGGCGATCCGTCGTCCTATAATCCAGACCCAGATCGTAATCTCAAACGTGCATTTTATGTTGCCAGAAAGTCACTCAAGATGGATAATCCTATAGATGAGGCAGATATATGGGATATGGATAAGGATTATGTTTGTTTCATGCCAACTGACACAATGGTTTCTACTGCAGATACGATCAATATTTACAATCAATGGATTGATCATTGGTACAAATCCATTGAAGAAAATGAAAAAACAAAGTATGAGACACAAAACCTATACAACACAAGATTGACACAAACAGAGGATGGTATACAGAATGAGTACGGCTATATGGGTAATACTTCGGTAGATGCTGGAGTAACCTATACCCATTCAATAACACGCAATTATGACAGAACGGTAGGAGATTATCAAGAGCATTCAGAGCAGCTTAAAATATCATTTGCGTTTGAGCATGCTATTAAGATTGGGGCTGCGGAACGAATGAGACATCAAGTTAATATTCAAAATGGTCTTACCTATAAGTCATCTGAAATATCAGGAAAATCCATCACTCAGACATTTGGCTATTGCCTTGATGACACTAAGTCAGGTAATTTTTTCTCTGTGGATACATACTTGCCTGGGGTGCTGACGGGTCAAGGCTCTTATCAAGATTTGTATAAGAAATCAGATGCTCCCAAGTTTGACGAGTTCTTTGTGTTCCGTGTGCGTGGTGGTCAGTCAAGTTGTCCTTACCTCCCTGCAGAGAAAGCACTGCGATACAAAAAAGATGGTGAACTCGTAACCCTCAACGATGGAACGATACCTATTGAGGATCCCCAAATTGAGTTTGTAGACAAAGACATCCATGGAATAGCATCGGGTGAGTCGTGCTACACGCAGATAAAGTTAAGCAACAAGTCTGCGGCCGTAGTAAGGTTGCCCAGCATATTTGACCTTGTGATTGAAGAGAATACAAATCCCAATGGACTACAACTGATAATGGATGGTACTCCTATAGGTAGTAACACTGCCAATCAAATCTATCTGATGCCAGGAGAGTCAATTACCAAGACATTGGAGATCAAGCAGACTGATGCAAGAATACTCGATTATGATAACATCGTATTAAGCCTTTATTCTGACTGCGAAATGATTACCTACGCTTCCGACTCTATACGAGTCTCGTTCAAGGCTGCCTCATCACCCATAGATCTGGTTCAGATGGATAATGTGGTGAACACGGTAAACAGCCAGGATACCAGTGTGGTATTCCGCATTCAGGGATATGATATTGACAGGGATGGATTTGCAGGTGTTCGCCTAAAATATAAAAAGGAGAATGAACTGGAATATAAAACAGGCAAGATCCTGGTAAATGACACCACGCTTTACGAGCAGAATGTAGGAAAGATAGACTGGAATGATCCCACCTACATGCATCTGATGAAGAAGCAGGTGAACAGCAAATATGTTACAGAAGTGAAGTTCCCCATGGGCGACATGGATGACGGCAAATACCTGTTCCTGGCTGAAGCCTTCACACCTTATAGCCGGGCAGAGGAGGCTGTCACTCTGTCAGATACCTTACGTGTGTTGAAGGATACCAAGCGTCCCGAACAGTTTTTGGCACCAAGTCCCGCATCGGGATATTACACTATTGGTTCGGAGATCAGCCTGCAAATGAACGAAGAAATGCAGATGGAGAATGTGTCATCGGAGAACTTCTCTGTGACCACGGCGCTAAACGATGCTATAGTGACGCACAACTCGGGCCTGCACTTCAACGGTCTGTCACCTGCCCACACGACTAGCCGCGTTCAGATACTGGATAGCAGTACAGGTTTCGGATTCTGGTACAAGCCCGTGGTGGGCAAGACAAGCTGTCTGCTCAGCCAGACCGTCGAGACCAAAGAGGGTGCCATTAAAGCCTTCAAGATAATGTATAATAGTGATGCGACATTGTCCATTATTTTGGGTGACAAAGAGCTCAAGAGCGAACGCCATGCCTACTTGACAGGTACAACAACCCCCATCGACGATTGGATGTACCTGGCTATGACCAGCGAAGAATATGCAGACGAACCAGGGAATGGTTGCATTATACTCTATAATCTGTTCGGAACAAGCAATGTGGCTAGCAGTACCTTTATCAGAAAAGACAATATGCAACCCCTTCTCAAGAATGCAAACGTACCACTTTATTTGGGTGGTTCGGAACAGGGTGATTCCTGCTTCGCCAACATCGAGGGGCTGGTGGTCTATGATGAGACACCATCCTTTGAGTTCATTGCTGCGGAGAAGGACAATAAGCATACGAACAACACACGTGGTCTGCTTGCCTACTATCCTATGGATGAATCCCGCGGTCTTTGGGCACATGATCTGGTTCGATCTCGTGATCTGAAGCTGATGGGCACAGATAATTGGTATCTGCCTGTCACCAACTATGCACTTCGCCTCAACGGCAAGGACGAATATGTGAACATCAACACCAGTGCGTGTCCCATTGACAAGAACGAGGACTATCTGCTTGAGTTCTGGTTCAATTCACAGGCTGGTAAACTGTCAGCAGATAAAGAGATGACGCTCTTCAGTAACGGACTTGGATATGGTGATGATAGCGAACCCCGACAGAACGATCATGCTTCTCTGTCACTGGGCAGTGAGGGTCAGATCATCCTGCGTGCTGCCGGCAACATACGTGAAATGGGAAGTGGCTATGATGACGGACAGTGGCACCATCTGGCCATGAATGTACAGCGTGATTCGTATGTAACGCTGATGGTTGACACCATTGATATCTCATCATCCACTACGTTGGCAGGTAGTGACTTCGGCAGTTTTGCCAACTCAGGAATGACACTGGGTGCCCTGCGTTATGACTCTGACAATGGGAATGGTAATCATGTAACAATATTGAAGAACTTCTTTAATGGACAACTGGATGAGGTACGACTTTGGAGAGCATATCGTACCAATGATGCAGCCAAGAAGAATGCCTTCACACGTTTGATTGGTACTGAACCTGGACTTGTGGCCTACTATCCCTTTGAAGAAACAGAGATTGTGGCTGGACAAATCCAGACGAAGCCTTATCTGGGTGACCGAACTGTAAGTGATCCTATCAACGGCATTACTACGGCGGCATATCCTACTATTGCTCCATATGATCAGGATCACTACCACTGGGAACAGGATACCGTTCTATGGGATTCTCCTCTGGCAAAACCTGATTCGGCATGGGTGGTTCAGAATATGACAACAAAGATGGGCCCCCAGCTATCTGCTGCGGAAATTATAACCTCGATAGATATCAACTTTACAACCAACCAGAAGGATAAGATAGTCCTCTCATTCCCTGATGCACTGAAGAAGGCCCGTATCGAAGGATGCGTCGTCAACTTCCAGGTCAAGGGACTCAAGGATAAATCAGGCAACCCCATGAAGCAGCCCATCAACTGGAGTGTCTATGTACATCAAAACCCGCTCAGTTGGACTGTCACCAGTAATATCCTCAAGCAGAATATCGGTGAGAGTACGGAGGCGGTGATCACCATTTCCAATAAGTCGAGCGTGGCCCAGTCATGGAGTATCAACACTGTGCCAACTTGGATTGATCTCTCTGAAACGACCGGTATTCTCGGCCCCTTCAGTTCTACAACCGTAAAACTCACTACAGAGTCAGGAACACCTATTGGGTCTCACCAGTCTGTACTTTACCTCGTGGGCAATGACGAGATTTATACCCCCATGGATATCACGCTTTCTGTAACTTCACCACATCCAAACTGGGCTGTGGCAGACACGGATGGCAGCATCTGGATGACCATCATGGGTCGTGTGAAGATCAACGAAAACTGGGATCGCAATGAGGATGATCTTGTAGGTATGTTCACAGAAGACGGGCGTTGCCTTGCCTTGGCATCACCCACCTATGACAAGGATCTGGATACCTACTTCCTCCACCTCAACGTAAAGGGAAATAGCAAAGATAGCGGAAAAAAACTTAAGTTCCGTGTATGGGATTCGAGCACTGGCATTTTCTATGAGGATGCCAACGTAGAGTATTACATAGGTAAAACGAAATACTCAGACAGTATTCAGATTTTCCAGAATATGGCTGTGATGGGTGATTTTACCAGACCCTATGTCGTCATGGCTGGACAGAAGATTCGTCAGACCTTGGCTCTGCATGAGGGCTGGAACTGGGTTTCACTTTGGGTTAAGCCGCAGAGAGGTAGTACAGCAAAAGATCTGTTTGGAACACCCGATTGCATTACAGAAATAAAGGCAAGTGAAGAGGCTTCTTATGCCAAGAATTTCGATTCACTGACTTTATATCCTTCTAACATGTATCGTATTTACCTCAAACAGGATACGGTCTTCACAATTGAAGGTGCAATGGAGGATCCTAATTTAATAGGTATCCATTTCTATAGTCCTGCTTCGGAAGACAATATCAGTTGGACATGGTTGGGATTTCCCTTGTGGAAGATGATGACACTCAGTGAGGCGTTTGCTGACTTCAAGCCTTTGACCAATGATATCATCAAGAGCGAGAACCAGTATGCGATGTACAACGGTAAGAAATGGGTGGGTGACTTAAAGTATCTCACACCTGGTATGGGTTACATATATGGCTACCACTACAACAACCAAAAGGATCAGGACTGGAAGTATCCTAATCGCATTGTGTCCAAGAATAATGCTGACAGTCCCTTTGTACAGGACGTAATGCCTTGTTGGTATGAAGATTATACCTTTGTGGATATCTCGGTAGTTGGCGATGATAACTCACTTGTATCTGGTTACGAATATAGGTTGGCTGCCTTTACTGAGGACGGCATCTGCCATGGTGTAGCCGATGGTAAGTCGGGCGAGAGTTGTCCCATCTCTATCTTCGGTGATGATGGAGAGGTTTATACATTTAAGATGTGGAATAAGGCAAATAATAAGGTTTACGACCTTGATGGAACGAAGGAGTATGATAACCTCACATCACCCCAATCATTGACATTGCACCTTCCCACAACTACCGGAATTGATACTGAAGATGCCGCAGATGGTGACAGTTGGTATACCCTTGGCGGCATCAAGAAGGGTTCTTTACGCCACGCCAACCGTGGTATATATGTAAAGCAAAACAAAAAGCAAGTTAACAAGTAAGTTTTTAATTTTAGGTGGGTTCTATTAATTCGCTTTGTAAGATTTGAAGAGTATTTTCGAAATCAAAGTGTTAGTGAGAGAAGGCGTGATGCGGACATCATAACTGAACGATCTGACACTTTGAGCCGAACCCTTTCGAAACGTTGAAAATGTGTGATGTGTGCAATTTTTAAAGTAATTGGTATTAAATGTGAGTTCGATAGATTTGTTAAGAATATTTCGTCGAACTCACGTTAGACTTAATAAGTCATTACTAACCGGCTAAACTTGATTCCTTCCACTCGTTGATGGTAAGGCCGGTTGATTCCTTGAACTTGGATTGAAGGTAGGTGCGGGAGAAGCCACATGCCTCGGCTATGGTCTCGTTGGAATAATCGGGGTGTTCCTTCATCATTCGCTTGGCCTCCTCCAAACGGAGATCGGAGAGCCAGATACGGAAGGTCTTGCCCTCGACCTCACGCAGGTACTGCACGAGCATGCGTTTGGAAATGTTTAACCTGGTGGCAAGGACGACACTGTTGAGCTCTGTCTGACCATAGCCCTGATTATGACGCCAGTTCTCGATGGCAAGGCTGACATGCCTCTTGTCTTCTTCACCCATGGTGAACAGCTCCTCTTCCTTCAGCGTGTCCTCGTCCTGTACTTTGACTGATCCGCCTGTATGAACAGATGCAACGCGAGCGGTTTTCTGTTTCTCACTCTCGTCCGTGATAATATTCTTCACCGTTCGGATATCAAAACCCAAGGCAATGAAGCAGATGATATAGAACAAAAGGCAGATGAGGATGATGGGACCTGCAATGGCAAGAGCGGGCGTGTAGAAAATGCTGAAGGGGATGAGGGCTGCTGCCAGATCAAGCAGGATGGTGCCTGAACGCATGTAGAGTTTGTATTGCACGGGTTCACGTCCGGACTCCTCATCGACCAGTTTGCCTACACGGCGTAACTCGCTTGCCGGATAGAGAATGAAATAGGCCATGGTGATGAAGAAGAGCAAACCCATAGTATGCAGCGCGCCCTTCATGTGCAAAGAGCCATAATGCAGGAAACCATACAGGAAACAACTGAAGATGAGCAGCATACTGACGATGGATGCCAGGATGTGGCGCAGCTGATATCCCGATCCGCAACCAATGCGTATCTGGGAGTAGGAGAGGATATAGATAACGGGTGAGTAGAACAAGATATTGATCAGCGCCCCTACGTCATCGCCCTGAGCACGGAACCCATAACCCATCTGCAGTGCGTAATGGATGAACAGGAGAAGCATGGCAAAGATGAGGAGCAGACGTATTTGTTCGTAAATCTTTGTCGTATCGGGTTTCTGGAAGCGTGACAGAACCAACAGTAGGCATAGGGTCAACGATGTGCCCATTGACCCTGCCTGCATGATGAGTAGAAGTGTATCGTTATCTTGCATGTGTACGCGTTTAATAATGTGTGATTAAAGGTGGGGCTATTTAACCAGGATCTTACGACCATTGCTGATATAGAGACCCTGGCGTGGATGAGCGATGCGACGACCAGAGAGATCGAAACAGGGAGCATCAGCAGCCTCCTCGGGGGTGATGGCGTGAATAGGGGTAACCTCTTCCTTGGTCATTTTACCATAGCCATAGAGGCGGAAATTATCGAAGAGGGTCCAGTAACCACTAGCGGCATTGTTAGTGGACTTGATGCCCAGTTTGAAATTGGCATCGGTGGTAGTGGTGGTGATGACGCTGTTGTCGTAGTAACCCTTCTTGAACCAAGACTGAGCACTTGCCATCGAAGCGGGAATGTAGCCCAAGTCATTGATCTTGGTGCTACCCGAACCGAGACTTGTACTTGTTGCGCCCTCGCAGATGTTCTGTACCTTGGCGGTCTTGGTCTTGGCATAAACGACAGCGTTGACGTTGTTCTTGCCCCCTTCGACGAAGTCATAATAGATGTCGTCCAAGGTGCCGGGACGCTGGAAAGCCTGTACGCGAACCTCATAGGTGGCAGCAGGGAGTTTCATCTGGAGCGTCTGGTAGAAGTCGAAGTTCGTCTGATAGTATTCGCAGCATGAGTTGCTCCAGGCTGCCGACTCGCTCCATCCACTGGCATCGTTGTCGAAGTTAGGGTTGTCGATGAGGAAGGTGAGGTCAAAGGGTTGGCTGGCATCCAGCGGAGTGAAGTGAACCAGTAAATCGTGGAGTATCTCCTTGATATGCTCCAGGGCTTCCGTGGCTTGTGAGGGAGAGGTGTAACCGGGCATGGCCTCCTCGATCTCGGTGAGCTGCATGTTGGTGCCCTCGTCCAATATCTCCACGGTGGTGTCGAGCACATCTCCATTATTGAGATAATGAGGTACGGCCAGGAGTGCGCGCAGGTGGGCAATCCACGTGCTTAGTTCCTTGTTCATCCCCTCCATGGCAATGGCGTCGAGATTGTTCATCTCGTCAGCCGTAAGGAAGATCCACTGCTGCTTGGTACCACTGTTGGCGAGGTTGACGGTCTTTGCCGTAACACCGGTCGTGGTAGCCTCGAGGGCTTCAGAACTGTACTTGTTGGGGTGCATTACCCAAAAGGCCTCCTTCTCCAACTTGGCGCTACCCGAACCAATGGTAGAGGTGATGCGAGCAGGCATGAGATGCAGTTTCTCTGCATCAGTGGGATTGGTACGGCTGGCCATCTTGTAACTGCTGGCGTAGGAGAGCATCCTGCCTGTACCTACATTAACGAAATAATAGAGGCGCGTCTTGGGGTCGTACTTGATGTTCCAGGCATACTCGTCGTTGGCTTGTGCCTCGGAGGCAGAGATGGCATTCCACTTCACAGACGTACCACTGGCACAAAGATAACCAGTGAGCTTACCCGTAGAGTCGTCATTGCTCTTGATATAGTACTTGGTGGTGTCATTCTGCTCAAAAACATAGGCTGGAGAAGCAAAACCTACACCGCTGGTGCAAGGCAGACCATCCTGGTGCATGGCATGGGTGATGAGGATGTTGGCGTAGTAGAGGCACTGGTTGGAGGGCTGATAACTGTCCTCGCCTGCACCATTGATGCCATAGGGCCACATGTGTGTACCGTCACCCTTCATGATGGACGTCTGGTCGTTGTCGAAGAAGCGAACCATCTTCGTAGCCATGGGACCTAACCATGTGCCGCGAGAGGTCTCGGCACGCAGGTTGCTGTTGTTGTACCACTCACCGGTAGTACCTACACCCACACCGTGATTGGTCTCGTGGAGCATGGTACCCGTCTGCTGGTAGGGTGTGTTCTGACTGACACGCATCCAACCACCATAGGAACAATCGGCCGTACCACCACCTGCACCTGCTCCGGGAACATAGTGTACGGAGAGGTAGAAACCAGGGATGTAGGAGAGGTTGTTGTACATCCAGACACACTCTGCAGAGGCACTATTGATGCGGGCACAAGTCTCCTCGTCTCCGTTGTTGTCATTGAAATAGCCGTAGGTCATGTTGCCTGCGGGAAGGGTGACGATCTTCTTTGTTGCTCCGTAAGCCACATAGCCACCTGATGTCATGGCATAGGGACGTACATAATAAACAGTAGAAGGAGTCAGTCCACGCATGACGTAGATGACACCATTATTGGTGAAGGTCTCGGTGGTCTTCTCGTCGAAGATGGTGGGCTCGCCCTCTTTACTCCAGCAGAAACCCTTCTCCTTGGATGTTCCCGTAACGGTGCTGCGACCCAGGGCAATGGTGTTGCCGGTAGGGATGAAATCGTAGGTGGTGACCTTGAGGGACGTGGGCGTAGCATTGGCTACCTTCTCCTTCAGCGCAGCCAATTCGGTGTCGAGACGTGCCTGCTCTGTAGCCAGACTGTCCTCGTTCACACCATTGTAATAGAGGCGGAAATTGTCCACGCAGACCCAATTTCCGTTACAGGTCTTCAGCTTTACGCCGATGTCTGCCTTGCCGTTAGCCACGGTAAAGACTACGCTATAGTCACCGAAGGCATTGAAGGCTACCTGTTCCTGTCCCGCATAGAGATAGGCACCCGTGCAGACCTTGCTGGGACTGGATTGCGAGACATTCTTGGCACTGGCTACGAGGGTGTAAGTACCTGCGGGGAGGTTGCGCAACGTCTGGTACATACCACTGTTGGAACCGAGGGTTGAGCCCTTGGCTACCCATTTCTCCATCCACACCTCACCACTGCGTCCTTCAAATGAGGTGGTGTTGGTGTTGTAGGTAAAACTGCCTGGGTTGACCCATGCAGCAAAGCGTGAACCGAAATCGGGATTCTCGATGTATTTCTTTGTGACATCCTTGGGCTGAGCCATCAGCGAAAGGCTGAATGCTGTGTTCAGGGCTATAGATAAGATTCTGATTTTCATTGTCATAAGATTATCTTACAATTATCTTCTGTGATTTAGCACCATTGGTGACCACGTAGACACCTGCTGGTAACTGACTGTCGAAAGGAACCTGCTGACCATTCATGTTATAGGCCTTGGCATGGGCATCATTAGCATGAAGCATACCTCCCTCAGCAGAGACGGTGAAGGCCTCGGACTGGATGGTGTGGATGCCTACAGGCAGGAAGACTCCGGGTTCGTTGCCACTGGCGTTGATGTCGTCGCTGAGAATGAACCAACCCATATAGTCGCCGTTAGATTTGGCGGTCTTGACGGTAGAGGTGGTGGTTTCGTCGTGCTGACGCTTCACGCGAATGGCAGTGGTGGCGGTGTAGGTCTGTTCGCCCACGGTGATCTCTGCAGTCGTGATGCTACCCTGACGATAGCATGAAGTGGCAGCATAGTTGAACGTCTGGGGCGCACCTACGATGATGGGATTAATGAGATTGTAGGGGTTGCCCTCTGCATCGTTGAGCGCAACAGACACAGCGGTAGAGCCACCAACAGGACACTGCGTGTCACGACAGATGGTGAGCAACTTGCCCTCGCCAATCTGGTATGAACCGGGAAGGGCTGCCATGAAGTTGGTGCTCTGACCTGTGAAGTTGCCTGTGGCAGCCTCCTGACGGGTGAGCACGACCTTGAAACCTACGTTGGTGACATCAAAGGCACGAACCACGGTAGGTGCTGCCGTCTTGCTGGTGCTATTGTTCTGAACAGCCACAACGGGAGTAGTTCCCTCGGGGAATGGGGTGGAGAAGGTAACCTGAATGGTGTCACCCTTGACCGAACCGATCTTTTCCACGAGCATCTGATGTTCCGCATCAAAATGATACACACCAAGAGGAAGGAGCATGTAGTCGGCAGTCTCTTTCTTCTCGATGGCTACAGCGGTGTTGAGCGTCCAGGGATTCAAACGAAACTTAAACTGGGTCTTGCTGATGCTGCTGATGAGGTTACTGATACCATTGGTGGTGTTCTTGTTGCTGAGCAGACCCACGAAAACGGCGGGAGTGACCTCTGCACCGGTCTCGTCCAGACGTGCCTCAAACTCCGTGCTGATCTCGTCGGACGAGGCAATCTCCAAAGTGCCATAACCCAGTACGCCTACGCTGTTGGCTGCAGAGATGGTAAGAGGAAGTTCCTCGCTGTAGTGCTTGCCCTTGCTGAAATCAGTCACCATCACACGGTAGGTGTAGAGGCCTGCCTCAGAGAGGGTGTCGGTATAGGCATATGTAGCACCGTTGGCATCGGTCTGATCCTTGGGTGTAATCTCAGACAGGGTGTTCCACTTGCTGCTGCCGGGATTCTTGCGCTGCAACTCCATACCAGCCACCATATCACCGTTGGGATCGGACCACTCAACCTTGAAGGTCTTGCGTGTCTTGTTGTAGGTGCCCGTGATACTGGTAGGGTCTGAAACGACAATCTTGGGGACGTACTCGTTGCTGGCATTGTAAGCCAATCCCGTCTCTGTGGAAGCATAGTATTCACCGAGCTTCGTAAGACTGCCGTCACGGTATACCTTGGTGTACCATGCCTCGCTGTTCCAGTAGAAGTAACGCTCAACACGTGGATGGCTGTTCAACTGATCAATAATGGGCTTAGTGCCGTTGTATGTAGCGTCATCACTCTGGCACCCATCGGCAAAGGCACCATTGCGGTTCCAACTGGCACCCCATACCCACTCGCTGATCCAGATGGGACGGCCATTGCCATAGTAATCACTGTACCATGTGAGGTTGTTGAAAGAACCTGAAGGCCAGTAGCAGTGAAGGTCGAGGATGTCGCAACGCCAACCACGCTTGTCAATCTCCTCGATGAACTCCTTGAGATGACCCATACTGCCGTCATGGCTCGACTCAGAGCAGAGACGCAGACCGGTACGCATCAGGTTGCGCCAGTTGCCCAGGACGGTAGCAACATCCTGAGGATGATCATCGGCAGAGTTGCCGGGCTCGTTGTTGGTCTTCATGTGACAAGTGCCATCTACACTGCCACAGGTAGCAGGAGAAGGCCAGTCCTCGTAGATGTGGTGTGAAATCCATTCTACATCAGGCAGGAGCGATGAGTTGCCTTGTCCCCAGTCGAAGCATGAGGTGGTACGAAGGGCTGCGTTGGCTTCTTTGGATGTATCATGTACACCAGCCTTTGAAGCATTGTACCACTTGAAGAGACGATAGGAGGAGATGGTGCCCTTGAAGGGAGCGGGCATTACGGAGAACTCGAGATCCTCCATGTCAGCAATGAAACAGCGACTGTAGCCCCAACCACTCTGACCTACGGCAAAGGTGACCATATAGCCACGCTTGAGCTTGAAGGACTGAATCTTATTGTTGAGGGTGGTTGTGGTGAGCGATTTCATAAAACCGCCGCTTGAACCCTCGGTATAGCTGACACAACTGTCGCCCTGAAAATTCTCCTCGGTGTAGCATGTGAGGGGTTTGATGGTGCTGGCATAGGGGAAGATGATGGCACCACGATTGAACATCTTCACCTGGCAGTTCTTGCCATTGACAGCCTGCTCGCCATTGATAAAGACATGGTTGGGCAGAATGTTCTTGATGACATCACTGGGACGAATCATCTTGATGATCAGCACGGCGTGGTCGGTGTTCTCGATGTTGACACTACCCATGGCGCCAAAAGGAGCATCTGCGTCGCTGATGACATAGTCCACATCCTCGGTGAGGGTGATGGTCTCGTTCACCTGCTTCGCGGTGGTTGTGGTGTTCTTGGCATTCAGCCCTAAAGCACTGAGTGCCAGTACAGAAGCAAGAAAATATCTGGTTAGTTTCATTATTTTGGTATATTTAGGTAAATGATGGGAGCTACTTGATATGACTCCCAATGGTTATTTGAAACAACGGTTTTCTTACTGAGCAAAGAAGGCGTTCAGACGTGCCTCGAGTGCCTTGAAGGACTTCGTGGAAGCCTCGCTGTTAAGGGTCTTCTCGATATCCTCGATCATAGCCTTACGGTTCTGCAACTGATAGAGGGTCAGCGTGGGAACAGAGCGACTACGCAGGTTCTCCTTGGCCTTCTGGAACTTTTCCCAGTTCTTCAGCAGTGCCTCTTCCTCAGCGGTGATGGCGATGACGGTGCCATGACGGGGAGTGAAGGCACCAGTGGTCTTGGTGTCCTGGACGCGCTTGAAGGTCAAGAGGTCGGCACTCTTGCAGAACTGGTAGTGACCAGCCATGTAGCAGTCGTACATCAGACACCAGCTGCCATCATGCAGACGGAAGACACCGGCACCCTCGACAGCATCCTTGGTGTCCTGGCAGAAACCATCCTGGAGTTTCCACTCCTTGTAGTTGTGGAGATCCTTGGCAATGAACTGCTTGATGCCCTTCTGACGACCATTCTCCGTCTTGTAGAAGATATGGTAGTCGCCCTTGTCATCCTTTACGATATCGGTGTCAATGGCTGCATCACCAGTATCGAAGAGTACCTTGGGTTCGCCCTCGAAATCGCTGAAGTCAGCGTTGGCATAGCAATAGTAAACCTTGTCGTAGGGGATGCTGCCATCATCGGTGAGCAGACTGAAGTAGACCATGTACTTGCCCACACTGGCATCATAGATGGTCTGAGGAGCCCAGACACGAGTGACGTGAGCAAAATGGGTACCCTTGTACTTCTCGGGGAAATGGATGGTGTGGTGCTCCCAGTTGATGAGGTTCTTCGAGCGTAGCAGTACCATACCACGATTGCTGGCCCAACCCTGACTGCTGGCCATGTCGGTCACAACCTGATAGAAGTAACCGTCCTCACCACGAAGGATATGGGGATCACGTACAGCCTTCTTCAGGGCGATGGTGTCGCTGGCAATGATGGGCTTACCGTCATTCAGGGGATTCCAGGTCCAACCATCCTCACTCAAGGCATAGCGGATCTGCTCTTCCTGTACGGCATTGCCGGTGAAATAGGTGAAGAGATACGAGGTGTACTTGGGCTTTGCAGCGAACAATGAGGTTGTTGCCAACGCTCCGAAAGCGAACAGTGAAACTGCTTTTCTGAGATTGTTTTTCATGCTTTATTTATTTTTTAGATTTGTTATTTGCAAAATGGAATTATGCCTTGCACAATGTTTTGGTATGCAAAGATAACAAATTATTCGTTTCTAAACAAATGTTTAGACAGGAGAAACAAAGTGAAATGAAAAATAAAACGCAGGAAGGTTCTTAGGATGCAGACAATTTTGTCATTATTTCTTATTCTTCTTGCGTAACTGTTGTGCAATGGCCCAATGAATATCTGCCTTTTCCTCGTTGCCAAGACTGGAATAGCAGTCACCGAGGAGATCGTATGAACGGGCATGGTCCTGCTTGATGCTGGTGGCATGCTCCAGGGAGTTGATGGCTTCAGTCCACTGACTCATCTCCATGTGCAGACGACCGAGGTTGAAATGAGCCTTGAAATGCTTGGGACTGATACTGACAGCATGCTTCAGACAGTGCATGGCATCATGGAACTCTCCTTGGTCCATCAGCGTTACGCCCTTTCTTACCCATGCATCCACCATGGTGGGACAGAGTTCGATGGCCTTGTCGTAATTGGCAATGGCGGCTTTGGCATCATGAGCCTCTGTGACACAGGTGTTGCCCATCTCGTAATATTCCTTGGCATATTTCTCCAGGCGGAGGTCCTGCTGGTGCATGCGATCACGCATCTCCTGGTTCTCCTGGCGAAGGTGGTTGATGAGGTTTAGTTTTCGTCGGATGAGACGTCTGGCATGGGGTTTCTCAATGTCGTAGCGGGCATGGATAGCCACGAAGAAATGTTGCAGACAAGCCTCCATGTCACCTTCTTTGAAGGCACGTGAAGCATCGGCATATTCAATATCAGCTTTGGCCAACTGTAGGGCACGTCGTACGGCATTCTCGTCGTTGAAGTTGCTGGCAAAGCGCGTTATCTCAGGGCGTACGAAGATGTCTGCCTGACTGAGGGGACGGCACAGCGTCATACCCTCCAATGAGGTGCAACGACTCAGTGCCACATAAGCCTGTCCACCAGCGAAAGTGCCTCCTGTGAGGTCGATGGTGACCTGCTTGAACGTCAGACCCTGACTCTTGTGGATGGTAATGGCCCAGGCCAGACGTAAGGGGAACTGACTGAAAGATCCAAGTACTTCTTCGTCAATTTTTTTCTCCGTCTCATTGTAGGTGTAACGGACATTCTCCCAGATGTCGGGTTTTACGATGACTTCCTTACCATCTTCGGTCATTACGCCTATCTCCTGCTCTTCCTCGTCGATGTGGATGATGGTTCCCAGTGTTCCATTGACGAACTGCTTGTCCCTGTCGTTCTTCACGAAGATGATCTGTGCACCGCATTTCAGTTCCAGTTCCATCAGGGTGGGCAACGAGGATTCGGGGAAGTCGCCTGTGATGGTGCCTCGGAACATGGAAGCTTCTCCAGCCAGTTTGTCCAGATTGGTCTGGTTGATATAGTCCACATTGTCACGACGGGTGGCCAGGACGATGTTCAGGGTGGGTTGTTCTGGCGTAGGGGTGGCGTTCACGTCGAAGTCGCCATCGTTTTCTCCGCGACCAAAACGCGGAGCGCCATCGTTTTCAACGTTTTTAGCGCTGTCGTTTTCACCGTTTTTTGCACTATCGTTTTCTCCCTTTTCCTTGACACGTAGGTTGAGTAGTTGCATCTCAAGGGGTGTGATTTCACCCATACGGATATGATCCAGGGCACGGATGAATCCAGCATCCTTCTGACGGAAAACCTTGGTCAACTCAATGCTGACCAGTTCTATCTCGCGAAAGACTCGTGCCGTGAAGAAATAAGGATTGGGGTAGAAACGCATGAGGATGTCACGCTCGTCATTCTTTACCACAGGTTCCAACTGAAAGACGTCTCCGATGAAGAGCATCTGTTTCCCGCCAAAAGGTAGTCGCCAGTTGCCTGTATAGGTACGCAGGATGCGATCCATGAAGTCGATGATGTCGGCTCGCACCATACTGATCTCATCAATGACAATGAGTTCCAGTTCGCGTATCAACTTGATATGCTCCTTGTTATAGCGCAGGAAATCACGCAGACGACGACCTTGGTAACGAGGGTCGTCAGGCACAAGGGGATGGAAGGGCAGTTTGAAGAAACTATGCATCGTGGCACCACCAGCGTTGATGGCGGCAATGCCCGTTGGGGCAAGGATGACATGCTTCTTCTTCGTGTTCTTGCACACATAGCGTAGGAAGGTACTCTTACCCGTTCCCGCCTTACCCGTCAAGAAGATGCTGTGATGGGTGTGCGTGATCAGGTTCAGCGCATTCTGAAACTCCGGACTACTGGTGTCTATGTGTTCAACCTCTAATGCCATACTGTGGTGTAGTAGGTGCTATTCTACTGGAGTTACAGTCTCAGTGTTCTGATCTGTTGTAGTTTCCTCTACAGGCTCTGTCGGTTCACCAAAGCCTGCTTCCTCCACAATCTCACCATCCATCATCAACGTATCGGGAATGGTCTCCATGACATCGTAATTGGTTGATGCTCTCAACTCTGACGGATCAAGACCCTTAGGTTCGGGGAAGTGACTGTGATATTTCTTGAACTTGCTGTCCTTCATCACGGCATTCATGAAGTATCCGAAGATAGGCAATGCACTGCGACTACCCTGACCCAGTTCACCTGAACGGAAATGGATGCTGCGATATTCGCCTCCTACCCACGAACCACCTACCAGTTTGGGCGTTACACCTACGAACCATGCATCGCTGTGATTGTTGCTGGTACCGGTCTTGCCTCCCCAGTCAGCCTCGCTGTAAATATCTCTTACATAGTTTCGTAGTGACGAACTGGTACCCGACATACCACCTTGTAACATCTGCTGCATGAGGTATGCTGAACGGTAGGGTATGGCTTGCTGTTCCTCTTCCTTCTTGGAATCGTAGATGACCTTGCCATGACTGTCAATGATACGTGTCACCATGATAGGTTTGCGGTATTTACCATCATTGGCTACGGTACAGTATGAATTAATAAGGTCGAGCAGACAAACATCGCTGCTGCCAAGTGTCATAGACGGAACCTCATCGAGTTTCGTGGTGATACCCATGGCATGGGCAGTCTTGGCAATGTTCTTGATGCCACACTCATAGCCCAATCCAGCAGCTACACTGTTGACACTCATGGCAAAGGCATTCTTCAGAGATAATGAACAGTCAGAGAAGAAACCATTTGCATTATGTGGAGCCCATGTCGTGATGACACCGTTGTCCAGTGTGTCCTTGTACTGTCTGTATTGGTCCATACGGCGTGTGTTCGGTGCCATACCCTGGTTCATGGCTTCGGTGTAGACAAAGAGCTTGAAGGTGGAACCAGGTTGACGCATTGACGTCACCTTATCATACTTCCATGAATCGTAGTCGATATCTCCTACCCATGCCTTGACATGGCGAGTATCGGGTTCAATAGCCACAAAACCGGTGTGCAGGAACTGTACCATGTAACGAATAGAATCCAGGGTGCTCATTTCCTGCTCCATATCACCGTCATAGGTGAACAACTTGACCTTATGAGGCTTCTTCAGATAGTAGTCAATGGAGTCCGGAGTGTCAGCATACTTTTTCTCCAGATACTTGTAATAGTCAGTCTTCTTTGCAATGTTCTCAATGAAGTTAGGAATCTCACGATACTGTTCGTCAATCCAAGGATTCCTGCCTGCCCAATGCTCGCGGAATCGTTGCTGAAGCGTAGACATGTGCTTCTGTACAGCATCCTCGGCATAGCGCTGCATGTGGGTGTCAAGTGTGGTGTAGATTTTCAGTCCGTCTGCGTAGAGGTCCAGTTTGTTGTTCTCGTCATACCCTTCCAGTTTTCCTTCCTTGCACAGTTGGTTGATATATGCTGACAATTCCTGACGGAAATAGGGTGCCACGCCGTCTTCGCTGCTCTCCAAGCGGTTTGCAGCCAAAGTGATGGGGAGTGCGCAGATGGAGTCGTATTGTTCCTCTGTGACAGGATTTCCGTCAATCAGGATGTGCCCCTTGCCATATACCAGCGAAAGCACGGTGTTTCTTCTGCTCATGCATGCCTGGGGATGCAGGCGTGGGTTGTACGCACTGGTGGCCTTTAGCAGTCCCACGAGTATGGCAGCCTGTTCATAGCTGATATGGTCTGGTGTAGTACCGAAATAGGTACGACAGGCCGTCTTGATACCGTATGAGTTACATCCGAAATCCACGGTATTGAGGTACATTGTGATGATCTCCTCCTTGGTGAAGGCCAACTCCAGTTTGGTGGCAACAATCCACTCCTTTGCCTTCATGATGAGCAGACCTAATCCCTTGATCTTTCCCAGTTTGCCTGTTGAGTATTGGGTACGTACACGGAAGAGGTTCTTGGCCAACTGCTGCGTGATGGTGCTGGCTCCTCGTGCGTGTCCGCTGGCTATGTCCTTGGCAGCAGAGAAGAGTCCGGCATAGTCGATGCCGCGATGCTTGTAGAAACGTTCATCCTCTGTATCTACCAATGTACGGATGAGGATGGGGGAGATATCCTCATATTTGACAGGTGTACGGTTCTCGCTGAAGTATCTGCCCAGCAGTACACTGTCGGCACTGTATATCTCGCTGGCATTGTTTGTCTCAGGATTCTCGATGTCCGTAAAACCAGGTGACTGACCGAATAATCCAAACAGATTGACGTCTACTGCTACCAGCATCAGGATAAACAGCAGTATGCACGTCAGAAACCACATCACGATGCGCTTGTACCAGCGTCCACCATAGATGGCCTTGAATCCTTGCTTGATGTTTTGCCAAAATGATCTCATTTCTCTCTTACTTTGTTATGAGTTCTAGTATCTTTTCGGCTTGGTCAGGATGAAACCAGTTTATCTCACTGTCATGAGCAAACCAAGTCATTTGTTTCTTCGCGTATACGCGCGTATTCTTCTTTATTCTTTCTTTAGCCTCTGACAGGGTTGTCACGTGTCCCTTCATCTGAAGGGCACATTTCTCTTCCTCACTCTTGTCCTTGTTGTCCAGGTATTCGAAGATTTCCTTGAAACCAACAGTGTTGAGGGCATTTACCTCGCGTTGGGGATACCATCGCTTGGCTTCTTCCAGCAACCCGTCTTCCATCATCTGTTCCACGCGCTGGTTGATACGGCTGAACAGTTCTTCGCGAGGACGCTGCAGTCCTATCTTCAGTATCTCAAAGGGGCGCTGACGTCTCGTGGTTGTGCGGAATGAGGTGTAGGTCTTCCCTGTCATGTGGCAGATTTCCAGGGCATGCACTACGCGTCGCGTATTCTTCTGGTCTACAATGGCGTGGTACTCGGGGTCCAGTTGCCGGAGTTCGTCTACCAAGGCTTCCAGTCCTTCCTGTTCCAACCTTTCCTTCATCATGGTGCGTGTCTCATCATCCACGGTGGGGATGTTGTCGATACCTTTGCACACAGCGTCTATATACAGCATACTGCCACCCGAGAGCAGCAGTGTGTCATGTGTCTTGAAAAGTTCTTCGGTCAGTGCCAGTACGTCAGCCTCGTATTGTGCTGCGCTGTAGTAATCGTGGATGTCCAGTGTTCCTACGAAGTAGTGTTTCACTCGTTCCTGCTGGGCTGGGGTAGGGGCAGCTGTACCTACTTCTATTCCACGAAACAGTTGTCTGCTGTCACAGTTCAGTATGGGACAGTGCAATGTCTCTGCAATCGACAGACAGAGTTCAGTCTTGCCGATACCCGTGGGACCTAACAGAACGATGAGGCGTTTCATTCACTTACCACATCAAAGCCTTCCTCGTCCAGTTCGCCTTCCTCATAGCCATCCTCGCCGTAGAAGTCTTCTTCCAGTTCCTCCTCATCGGCATTGGGTGTCTGAGGTGTGGCCACTACCACCTCCTCCTCTACCAGCATCTGCTGAGGTGCCTCGCCACGCATCTTGACGATGGGTTCGTCCAGACTTTCTCCGAAACTGGTGCGTGTGACCTCCATCAGCAGCAGACGTCTGCTTTCGGGATCAAAACGATAGGCCAGACGCTGACCCTCATCCTCCAGGAATTCCTCGAGACGTGTCTCATCCATCAGGTTTACGTCAACGTCTGCACTGACGCCTGCATCGGTCTGGAAGACACGGTGCTCGGGACTCCATTCCTCGTCGCATACATAGAAACGGTGTACCCCGAAATCCATGTATCCACAAGCTTCCTGAATGGTGCGATGCAGATCCTCGAAGGTCATGTCCGCATCTATCTTTATCTTCATGGCGAAGTCTTCTACTTCCTCTGAAGCTATGGTCAATGTCAGTAACATATTTCTTTGTGCTTGTCTAAAGACTTATGCTGGTCTTACGAATCCACGCTTCTCGCTGTCCTTGATGAAGTCCAGGATGTACTGAATCTCTGGTGACATGGGTATCTCCTGTTCCACTTTGGCGAGTTTCTCCACCAACTTTCCACCGGGACCCATGATGATGTTGTATGCTTCGTGGATGTTCTGGATCAGTTCGTTGCTGAAACCACGACGACGCAGACCAACGATGTTCAGACCACAGTATGCAGCTGGTTCGCGTGAACAGATGGTGTAGGGAGGGATGTTCATGCTGAAACGTGTACCACCACCTACCATGGTGTAACCACCCACACGGCAGAACTGGTGCATCAGCACTCCGGCAGAGATGATGGCATTGTCGTCGATGACGATCTCGCCTGCCAGTTTGGTGCTGTTACCGATGATACAGCCATTGCCTACTACGGCATCGTGAGCCACGTGCATGCCTTCCATCAGCAGGTTGTTGTTACCCACCTTGGTACGGCCCTGAGCAGCTGTTCCACGGTTGATGGTCACGTTCTCACGGATCTTGTTGTTGTCACCGATGATGGCCAGTGTCTCCTCGCCCTGGAATTTCAGATCCTGGGGGATGGCTCCTATGACAGCTCCGGGGAAGAAGATGTTACCGTTGCCGATGCGTGAACCGTAGAGTACGGTAACGCTGTTCATCAACGTGTTGTTATCACCGATCTCTACATTTTTGTCAATGTAGCAGAATGCACCGATCTCGCAGTTTTCACCAATCTTTGCTTCGGGGTGAATGTATGCTAAAGGACTAATCTTACTCATTTATTTTGTGTTATTTGTGCTGTAAATGTTGCTTCCATCACGCAGTTTTCGCCTACGAAGGCAAAGCCTCTCATGGTGGCGATGTTGTGGCGTGGAGGAGCTACGAACTGTACCTTGAACAGGAGGGTGTCACCCGGTACCACCTTCTGGCGGAACTTAACATCATCGATCTTCAGGAAGTAGGTGCTCCATGTCTCGGGATTCTCTACGCCACTCAGTACCAGGATGCCGCCACACTGTGCCAAGGCTTCTATCTGCAGTACGCCTGGCATGACGGGTTCGTTGGGGAAGTGTCCGGTGAAGAATGGTTCGTTGTTGGTGATGTTCTTCAGACCTACGATGTAGTTTTTCTTCATCTCGATGACCTTGTCCACCAGCAACATGGGGTAGCGGTGAGGCAGGAGTTGACGTATGGCTATGTTGTCCAGTACGGGAGCCTTGTTGGGATCGTACTTGGGAGCCTGCACCTCATGTGCCTTGATCTCCTTGCGCATCATGCGCGCAAACTTGTTGTTTATGGTATGTCCGGGACGTGTGGCAATGATACGTCCCATGATGGGACGGCCTATCAAGGCCATGTCACCGATGATGTCCAGCAGTTTATGGCGTGCAGGTTCGTTCTCCCATACCAGCTTCTTGTGCTGCAGGTATCCCAGTTCCTCTGCGTTGTGATGCTCGGCACCAGTCAGTTGGCAGAGCTTGTCCAGTTCCTCTTGGGACTTTTTGTCCTCGTAGATCACGATGGCATTGTCCAGGTCACCACCCTTGATCAGTCCTGCCATCAGCAGCAACTCGATTTCGCGAACGAAGACGAAGGTACGGGCAGCGGCTATCTCGGTGGAGAAATTCTCCATGTTGTCCAGTGTGGCAAACTGTGTGTTCAGTACCTTTGATTTGAAACTGATCATCGTCGTGATGCTGAACTCCTCGTCGGGAAGGATGGTGATGCACGAACCTGTCTCCTCGTCCTTGAACTCCATCTTATGGGTGATACGGTAGAATGCCTTGTCCTTCTGCTGCTCCACGATGCCTACACGGTTGATCTCCTTCACGTACAGTTCAGCGCTACCGTCCAGGATGGGGAATTCTGGTCCGTCCACCTGTATCAGCACGTTGTCCACGCCGAAAGCGTAGAGGGCTGCCATGGCATGCTCTACGGTGCTGCATCGTGCCTCACCTTTTGCCAGTACGGTACCACGGGTGGTCTCTACCACGTTCTCGGCTACAGCATCAAAGATGGGCTGGCCGGGCAGGTCCACACGTTGTATCTTGTATCCGTGATCCTCTTCTGCGGGGATGAAGGTTACGGTCAGGTTCAAACCCGTATGCAGACCTTTTCCTGAGAGCGAGAAGGACTCACCTAATGTACATTGTTTCTGATTCATCTCTATATGGTTAACTATCTATCGATGGGAATATTTAGTCCCCATTATTACTGCTTGTCTGCTAATTGTTGTTTCAGTGCCTCAATCTCCTTCTGCAACTGCAGCACGGTGGTGTTCAGCTGAGGCAGGTTCTTGAAGATCACGCTGCTCTTCCAGAAGTTGCGGAACTCGATGGCAGGAGAACCCTGAAGGGCTGTTCCTTCCTTCTTCACGCTGTTGGCTATACCAGCCTGGGCACCAGCCTGTGTGCGGTCTGCGATGGTAGCATGACCAGCCACGCCAACCTGTCCGCCAAACATACACCATTGTCCTACCTTGGTACTGCCTGCCACACCTACCTGTGCTGACATCACGGTGTGACTGCCAATCTCGTCGTTGTGAGCAATCTGTACCAGGTTGTCCAGTTTCACGCCACTGTGCACGATGGTTGCTCCCATCACGGCACGGTCCACACAGGTGTTGGCACCTATCTCCACATCGTCCTCGATGATGGCGATGCCAATCTGTGGAATCTTCTCGTAACCCTTCTCTGTGGGCTGGAAACCAAAACCGTCAGCACCAATCACACAACCGGCATGCAGGATGCAACGGTCTCCTACCTTACAGTCGTGGTAGATGACGGCATTGCTGTAGATCTCGGTATTGCTGCCCACCTTGGCGTTTTTGCCGATGGTTACGTGGGGATGCAGCACGCATCCGTCACCAATCTCCACACCCTCAGCAATAGCCACGAAGGGACCGATATAACAGTTCTCGCCCACCTTGGCTGTAGGGTCGATGAATGCCAGTTCGCTGACGCCCGTACGCTTGGGTTTCATGCTCTCGTATACCTGTAGCAACTTGGCTACGGCCTCGCGTGCATCTGCTACCTTGATCAGGGTTGCCTTGATCTCCTTCTTGGGCTCAAAATTGTTGTTCACCAGCACCACGCTACTCTCTGTCTCGTAGATGTAATGCTCGTATTTGTCGTTGGCCAGGAAACTGATGCATCCGGGCTTTCCTTCTTCAATCTTTGCGAAATCGTTGACCTTTGCTGCGGGGTCACCCACTACGGTTCCCTCTATCAGGCCAGCTATCATTCCTGCTGTAAATTCCATAAAGACCCCCTCCCCGCTCCCCCTTTCACTTCGTTAGGGGGAGAGTAGAATGTCTTGTGGGAGGGTATTCTACTCTATTGGTTTAACTTCTAAGTAAGTGATCATTTTACTTACACACTATAAAGATGATTTTGATTACTTACTTTTAATTTTTAATTCAAGTTTAACTTTTAACTTTTAACTTTTAACTTTTAACTTAGTAGTGCAGCCATCTGGTCAGCTACTTCCTTTGCCTTCTCTGCAGCCACCTTGGCGAAGTTCTCTGTCTTGTCGGCATAGATGATGGCACGACTGCTGTTTACCAACAGACCGCAATCCTTGATCATGCCGTACTGGCAGACCTCCTCAAGGCTGCCACCCTGTGCACCCACACCGGGAACGAGCAGGAAGGCGTTGGGAGCCACCTTACGGATATCCTTGAACATCTCGCCGCGCGTAGCACCTACCACGTACATCATGTTCTCGTCGTTGCCCCACTGCTGACTCTTGCGTATCACCTTCTCAAACAGACGTTCGCCGTCCTTGTCCTCGGTCAACTGGAAATCAAAGCTACCCTTGTTTGAGGTCAGTGCCAGCAGAATGACCCACTTGCCCTCGTAACCCTCCAGGAAGGGTGTTACGCTGTCCTCGCCCATGTAGGGAGCCACGGTCAGAGCATCTACGTCGTATTCGCCGAAGAAGGTGCGTGCATACATCTGACTGGTATTGCCGATGTCACCACGCTTGGCATCTGCTACGATGAACTGTTCGGGATAGTTCTCCTTCAGGTATTTCACGGTCTTCTCGAAAGCCATCATGCCCTTTACACCGAAAGCCTCATAGAAGGCCAGGTTGGGCTTGTAGGCCACGCAGTAGGGAGCAGTGGCATCAATGATAGCCTTGTTGAAGGCGAAGATGGGGTCTTCCTCCTTCAGCAGGTGCTCGGGTACTTTCTTCAGGTCGGTATCCAAACCAACGCAGAGAAAACTTTTCTTTTTGAAGATATTATTTACTAATTCAGTACGTGTCATATAATTTTTTGTTTACTATTTCTATATAACACCCTCCCTTTGGGAGGGCTTGGGTGGGCTTTTGGTGGGCTCTTGGGTGGGCTTTACAATTCGCTTTCCTTCATGCGCTCTGCATTCTCAGCCACGATGAGGTGGTCGATGCAGTCCTGTATCTGTCCATCCATGAAGGCGTTCAGGTTGTAGATGGTGTAACCGATACGGTGGTCGGTGATGCGTCCCTGAGGATAGTTGTAGGTACGTATCTTTGCACTGCGGTCACCTGTTGAGACCATGGTCTTACGTCGGCTTGCGATATCGTCGATATACTTCTGGTGCTCCTTGTCGTAGATGAAGGTACGCAGACGAGCCAGGGCACGTTCCTTGTTCTTGGGCTGGTCGCGTGTCTCGGTACATTCCACCAGGATTTCCTCGTCCTCGTTGGTGAAGGGGTTGCGCCACATGTATCGTGCACGTACACCTGATTCCACCTTGTTCACGTTCTGACCACCAGCACCACTCGAACGGAACGTATCCCACTTGATGGCACCCTCGTTGATCTCCACGTCAAAGGGTTCTGCCTCGGGCAGCACGGCTACCGTAGCGGCACTGGTATGTACACGTCCCTGAGTCTCTGTGGCAGGCACACGCTGAACGCGATGCACGCCGCTCTCGTATTTCAGAATGCCGTAGACACCCTCGCCCGTAACCGAGCAGACAATTTCCTTGTAGCCACCCACAGCACCCTCGCTGAAGCTCGAGATGGCCATCTTCCAGCCTTTCGTCTCGAAATACTTGCTGTACATGCGGAAGAGGTCACCGGCAAACAGTGCAGCCTCGTCGCCACCTGTACCACCACGGATCTCCAGCACCACGTTCTTGTCGTCCTCGGGGTCAGCAGGGATGAGCAGCAGCTTGATCTCCTCCTCCAGTTCGGGGATGCGAGCCTCGCTTGTGGCCATCTCCTCACGCAGCATAGCCTTCATGTCGGCGTCATCCTCCATGGCTATCATCTCCTTGGCGTCCTCCACGTTCTGCAGACAGCCAACGTATTCCTTCCTGGCCTCTACAATCTTGCCCAGGTCCTTGTATTCCTTGGTCAGCTTCACGTAGCGCTTCTGGTCAGCAATCACCGAGGGGTCGGTAATCAGGGTGCTCACCTCCATATAGCGGCTTACGAGGCCTTCCAGTTTATCCAGTAATGAATTATTTTCTGCCATTCTTCTTCTTTTTCTTTGAGCGCTTTCTTTGGTTGTTCACCTGATTCCAAACGAAGGTCAGAATAACCAAAAAAGCAACCAGGGCTAATATGAATTCCATTGTGTCACCCGTTTAAGTAAGCGGTCATTTTGATTACTTACTTTTAACTTTTAATTTTTAACTTTTAATTTTTAACTTATTAGTAGTCGAATGTTCCAAACTCACTCTTGATGGTCAGGCTCTTCTTGCCCTCCTCGATACGACCAACGATCTGAGCATCAATATTGAAGCTCTTGCTGATCTCGATGACCTTCTCTGCCTGTTTGGGAGAGACATACACCTCAAGGCGATGACCCATGTTGAATACCTTGTACATCTCGCTCCAGTCCGTTCCGCTGCAATCATGGATAGCCTTGAACAGAGGAGGCACGGGGAACATATTGTCCTTGATCACGCGACAGTTGTCCGAGACGAAGTGCAGCACCTTGGTCTGTGCACCACCAGTACAGTGCACCATACCGTGAATCTCGGGACGCAGTTCGTCGAGCAACTCCTTCACTACGGGAGCGTAGGTGCGTGTGGGGGAGAGAACCAACAGGCCGGCATTGATGGGCGAACCCTCAACCTTGTCGTCCAGTCTGTACTTACCACTGTACACCAGATCGCTGGGCACGGCGTGATCGTAGCTCTCTGGGTATTTCTCTGCCAGGTACTTGCTGAACACATCGTGACGTGCACTGGTCAGACCGTTCGAGCCCATACCGCCGTTGTATTTCTTCTCGTATGTTGCCTGTCCGCAGCTGCTCAGACCCACGATGACGTCACCGGGACGTATGTTCGC
>DCIS01000007.1:0-397 GCA_002317475.1 Prevotellaceae bacterium UBA1720
TCCTTGTACCCATCACCGATGGTCGCCGTGTTTATCAGATCACAGTCAACTTGAAGGAGGCATACGAGACTGAAGCCAAGGCATTGGCCAAGGAGTTTGAGAAGGCTATTCTTCTGCATACCATTGATGAGGCTTGGAAGGAGAATCTGCGTCAGTTGGATGAGTTGAAGCATTCTGTAAACAATGCAAGTTATGAGCAGAAGGATCCTCTGCTGATCTTTAAGTTGGAGAGTGTGAAGTTGTTCGATAGCATGGTAAACGTTATTAACAACAAGACTATCAGCGTTTTGATGCGTGGACAGATTCCTATGCCTCGTACTGAGGCTCCTGCTCCTGAGGCAGAAGAAGCTGGAAATGCCGAGGCTCCTCAGCAGCCCCAGCAACCTCAGCAGCCTGT
>DCIS01000007.1:417-6985 GCA_002317475.1 Prevotellaceae bacterium UBA1720
ATTCAGGAGGCTCCTCGCGAGATGCCTCGCCCAGATTATGGCCGTCCCAACTATGGTCGTCCTCAGTACACCGAGGGTCGAGGTGAGATGGGTGATCCCGCTCAGCGTGCTGCTGCCGCTCGTGATACCCGCGAGCAGCAACCCCGCCAGCCTCTGATAGCAGACAAGTTGCCCCGTCGTAACGATCTCTGTCCCTGTGGTTCTGGCGAGAAGTTCAAGAACTGCCATGGCCGTGGATTGTAACAGTTTAAGGTTTTGAGTTTAGAGTTTAGAGTTTTAGGGTGTTGACCCTAAACTCTTTACTTTCAATCTTCATTTTTCAATTCTATATGAATTACGAATTAACCATTGAGCGTGCCCTTCGCAAGGTAATCGCAAAGTATCCCGTTGACCAGGAACCTGTTCTTACGGACATCCATCTGGAAGTGAAACCGGAATCGGGTGAACTTCTGGCATACGATGATGATGACGAGGAATTGACTCGTTGTGTCGTGGAAGAGTGGATTGGGTCTGCAGATGAGGAGAAATTCTATGACAAGGTCAGTCCTGTTCTCTGTAAGGCAATAGATGCCCTTCGTCCGGAGATTGACATGATGTCTGTCTTGCATCCTTTCTCTTTCGTGTTGGTTGATGCTGAGCACGAGACAGTATGCGACATTTATCTCGTAGATGAGGATCAGCAGATTATCGCAGGTGGCCTGCTTGAAGGTTTTGAGGAAGAACTGGACAACTTCTTCTCGGACTTGATGAAGGAGTAATCCTCTGAAGACTTAATTGTTTATACCCTTTTGGTGATCAGCGTGAGCTGGTCGCCAAAGGTTTTTTGACATAACTATTTTTATAAATGATGAAGAAAACTACTATTTTTCTGCGCATCATGGTGTTTGCCGTGATGGTGTTTACTAATGTTGCCACTTTCGCTAATAGCGGCAAGTATTACTGGTTTAATGTTGCTGCTAGTGGTTATGCACCGGGTAATGGAAAGGTGTATATTGGTGGTGACTCTGACGAGCCAAACTATCAAGACACTTGTCAGGTGAAGGGAAGTGCAATTGTGAACAGTTTCGGTCGTTACTTCTATGCCCAGCCTTCTGAGGAGTTCAATTTCGTAGGTTGGAGCAAGGATTTCGAGGAACTCATCAGTATTGAGAATCCTGCCTATATTTCGTTTACATCTCCTACTGATCCCACTACCAGTGAGGACGAGACCAATTACTCCGAGGAACCTGAAATGATCTACGCATGCTTTGGTTACATCCGCGCAGACATTGCCAAAGGTCATGAGGATTTAGGTCATGTGGCAATTTATCCTCTTTGCAATGAGGCCCAGGAGGTTGTTACGCTGTCTGCTGTGGCCAATTCGGGTTCAGAGTTTGATTATTGGGAGAATAAGGCAGGCGAGCGTTTCTACGATCCTGACTTGGAATTCACCGTTACCGACCCCGATGTTTACACCGCACATTTTAGCAATCCCGGCTTGTACACCCTACGTTTCGAGGGTGATGAACTGATTGCTTTCAGCCATCGTGGTAAGGCAGACGTAGGCAACGATAACGGACTTACGGCTTATTATTTCAACAACAGAATGCTTATTGGCAACAAACTCCTTCTGACCGATTACAACCGTTTGGCTTACGGTATTGGTGGCGATGATCAGGGTTTCTTGATGAAGGCAGAGCAGCCAGGTGAATATTTGATGGTATTCGAAGGTTACGAGGAGGCAAAGGCCTTCCGTGATATCTTCCAGACCCTTTCCGAGGACAGTGTTGCGACAGGTGAAACCTCTGAAGGCGAAGGCGGCGAGGAAGAGAAGGAACCATGGGTAAACAAGTCAACAGGTGACTTTAATATCCTCATGCCTACCTTGAACAAAGAAATCTGGCTGGACGAGTTGCCCGATACTTGCAATTACTATGCCTTTGATGGCAAGCAGTTCAATCTGATCGCTGTTGAGGAGGGTAAGTCCTATCTGTTCCCCGAGAACAGCGCCTATCTGATGTTGCCCAAGACTATGGGAACGGGTGAGGTCATTACTTTGGCCAAGGGACATGGCGAAATTGTGTTCAACCCCGACAATCAGTGGGACTATTACTACGAGTATTACCTTGATGAAGAGGAGCAGGATGAACCCGATGCCATTGTTGCACCTATGGTTCGTGGTAACGTGAAGGGTGCTTACGATCTTCAGGGTCGTCAGGTGACCAGTCCTCGTCATGGTGTTTATGTAGTGGCAGGTAAGAAGGTGGTGAAGTAGTTTTTATAGCTCACTCCTATAATCCATAAAACGTATCAACCGTTTGGCTCATTTGAGTCAGACGGTTGATTTGTCTATGCCAACAGCTCTGTGAATATTGGCGCATAATATTATCATATCTGCAATCGGGTTTGTCAAAATGATACAAAAACCGCGCACAATGCGCCGTTTATGGCTTGTTTTGCTTTCATTTTGTTAGCGTAGTGTATGATTTCGTTAAGAAAAAATAAAAAAATGTTGCGAGAATTAACTATTATTAGTAATTTTGCACCGACTATTGTATAAACTGTTTAATAGGTATTTTGTGATGTAAATAATATATAAGACGTGCGAGCGCGAAAATTGCATAAAAAAATGGCTGGTGCAAACGCCGCATTTTTATCTACTTTTACGGAGCTGACCAAAACAAACAGGACAGAGAGAAATTAACATTAAATAATTATTCATTAACCAAACAAAAATCAACATGGGTAAAAAATTAGGATTGTTCCTTGCCTGCATGTTTATGGCAGTAGGCATGGCATTCGCCCAGAAGAGTATCACTGGTTCTGTATTGGACGGTGAGACGGGCGAACCCCTGATCGGAGTTGCTGTACGCGTTCCTGGCACAACAGTTGGTGTGCTGACCGACGCAAACGGTAAGTTCTCCGTAACTCTTCCTCAGGGTCAGAAGAACCTGAGCTTTAGTTTTGCAGGTATGAAGCCTGCTACCATTGCGGCCAAGAATGGTATGGTTGTTCGTCTTGAGACCAACACCACCGTTATGGACGAGGCTATCGTTGTAGCTTTCGGTACAGCGAAGAAGAGCGCTTACACTGGTTCTGCAAAGGTTGTAGGTAGTGAGGAACTTGACAAGGCTCAGGTAACCTCAGTTACCGAGGCTCTCGCAGGTGCTGTTCCTGGTCTTCAGTTGACCAGTGGTAATGGTGCTCCTGGTAGCAACCCCACCATCCGTATTCGCGGTTTTGGTAGTATCAACGCCAGCCAGTCTCCATTGATCGTTGTTGATGGCGCACCTTACAGTGGTGACCTTTCTACCATCAACCCTTCAGATATTGAGAGTCTGACAGTATTGAAGGATGCTGCTTCTAACGCATTGTATGGTGCTCGTGGTTCTAATGGTGTCATCATGATTACCACCAAGAAGGCAAAGCAGGGCAAGGATGCTGTTATCACTGTTGATGCAAAGTGGGGTTCAAACACCCGTGCATTGCGTCAGTACAATATCATCTCTAACCCCGACCAGTACATCGAGACTCACTATGCTGCTCTGAACAACTACTATCAGAATCAGGGTATGAGCGCTAACCAGGCATGGTTGCAGGCTAACGCTAACCTGTTCGGTGATCAGGGTGACGGTGGTCTAGGTTACAACATGTACACTGTTCCCGGTGGCCAGCAGCTGATTGGCCAGAATGGCAAGATGAATCCTCAGGCTACTTTGGGCCGTCTCGTAAACTACAAGGGTCAGGATTACTACATCACTCCCGACAACTGGTTGGATGAGTCTACTAAGACTGGTTTCCGTCAGGAGTACAACGTAAGTGCCAATGGTGCTAACGAGCGTTCTAACTTCTATGCTTCAATGGGTTACCTCAGCCACGAGGGTATCACTGTTGCCAGTGATTTCCAGCGTTTCAGCGGTCGTTTGAAGGCAGACTATCTCGTTAAGAAGTGGGCTAAGATTGGCATGAACGTTTCATACGCTCGTTTCAACTACAACACCCTTTCAAACAACGGTTCTACTACCAGCTCTGGTAACATCTGGGCACCTGCTCTTCAGGTAGCTCCCGTTTATCCTTTCTATATGCGTGATGGCAATGGTCAGATTATGACTGACGCCAATGGCATTACACGTTACGATTATGGTAACGGTCTGAACGCAGGTATGTCTCGTCCTTTCATCAGCGATGCACATCCTTATTCAGATGCAACCCTGAATACCTACAACAACGAGGGTAATGAGGCAACCGGTAACTTCTTCGCTGATTTCTACATCATGAAGGGTCTGACCGCTACTGTCAATGGTACTTACATGCTCAACGAGGCTCGTTACACCTTGGTTTACAACCCCTACTATGGTCAGTTTGATACCACTGGTGGTACTGTTATCAAGGAGCACGATCGCTACTACAGCTACAACCTCCAGCAGTTGGTGAACTACAACACCACTATCGGTGCTCACAACAACATCAACGTATTGGTAGGTCACGAGTATAGCAACGATCGCTCTTATAGCGTATCAGCTGAGAAGTCAAAGATGTTCTCTCAGGACAACAAGGAGTTGGACGGTGCAGTATTGGATAGCAAGGGTGCTGGTTCTTCTAAGGGTACCTACAACAACGAGGGTTATTTCGCTCGTGGTATGTGGGATTACGATGAGCGCATCTTCGCCAGCGGTTCATTCCGTCGCGATGCTTCCAGCAAGTTCCATCCCGACAACCGTTGGGGTAACTTCTGGTCACTGGGTGCTGCTTGGCGTATCGGCAGAGAGAGCTGGTTCCCCAAGACTACCTGGTTGAACGAGTTGAAGCTTAAGGCTTCTTACGGTTCTCAGGGTAATGATGGTATCGGCAACTATCTCTATGTTGACCGCTACTCTCTGAAGAACGCAAACAATGAGCCCGCAACCTCTTTCTCTGGTAAGGGTACACACGATATTACCTGGGAGACCAACCGTAACTTCAATGCAGGTATTGAGTTCGGTCTGTGGAACGACCGTGTCGTAGGTAGCATTGAGTACTACCACCGTAAGACCACAGACATGCTCTTCGCATTCTATGTTGCTCCTTCACTGGGTTACAGCAGCTACTATGACAATGTCGGTGACATGTTGAACACTGGTGTTGAGTTTGATATTGCTGCAACCGTACTGAAGACTCGTGACTTCAAGTGGGATGTTAACGTAAACGGTGCTTTCCTGAAGAACCGCGTTACCAAGCTCGATGACGAGAAGAAGTCAAGCAGTTGCTATACTTTGGATGGCAAGGAGTACAAGGGTTATGTTGATGGTAGCCACTTCGTGACTGAGGATGCTTCTCTCTATAGCTGGCGTCTCAAGGAGTATGCTGGTGTTTATACCGAGGATACTTACAAGCAGTGCTATAATTCACAGGCTGATGAGGCAAGTGTGGTTTATGATCCCAGCCTCGCAGGTTCTTCTATGTGGTTCAAGCGCGTAGATATGAAGGAGCAGATCCTCGATGAGAGCGGTAATCCTGTTCTGGATGCCAATGGCGATCCTACCTACAAGGAGTGGACTGAGAATATTGCCACTACTACATATTCTGACGCAACCTACTTCATGAGCGAAAAGTCTACCATTCCTCCTTTCTATGGTGGTTTCGGTACAACCCTGACTTACAAGGGCTTTGACCTGAGTGCAAACTTCTCATACCAGATTGGCGGTTACGGCTATGATGCCACCTATGCTCAGTTCATGAGTTGTCCTACCAGCTCAAGCACTGGTGTGAACTACCATGCTGACCTGCTGGATGCTTGGAGCGCAACCAATACTAATTCTACTATTCCTCGTCTGATGTACAACGATGAGTACAGTGCTTCTTCATCAACTCGTTTCCTGACCAAGGCTTCTTACCTGAACATCGAGAACATCAACTTCGGTTATACCCTTCCTCAGAGCGTGACAAGCAAGATTGGTATCAACAACCTGCGCATCTACGCTTCGGCTGAGAATGTGTATTACTGGAGCAAGCGTCGTGGCTACGATCCCCGTCAGACCTACTCTGGCTCATCTAATGCTACTCGCTACTCTCCCATCCGTAGTATTTCTGCTGGTGTGAAGGTTGTATTCTAATGAGTGAAGGAATATACATTATTATATATTAATAAGAAAAGATTCATTATGAACAAGATATTAAAGAAAATAACACTGCTTTCAGCTGCTGCCCTGTTGTGCACTGGCTGTATCGAGGAGACCTTCCCCGAGGGTAGCTCTGTTACAGCAGACCAGCTTGGTGCAAATGCAGGCGCCTTCTCAGCTTCTGTCAATGGTATTTCTTCTCAGATGTCTCAGTGGTACTATGTTTACGGAAGCCAGACACATGAGACCGATATGGGTTACCTGATGTGGCCCATCGCAGATACTGAGATGTTGGGTGATTTCTTCCCAGAAGGTAGTAACTCAGGTTACGACTGGTTCCGTGCCTATAACATTAGCCAGGGTTGTGGTCCTAACCATACTGTTCCATACCTCTCATGGTTTACATGTTATAAGCTCATCAAGGCATGCAACGATGTAATCTCTGTAGTAGATCTGAATACAGCTACTCCTGCGATGAAGTCATACACAGC
>DCIS01000007.1:7192-11920 GCA_002317475.1 Prevotellaceae bacterium UBA1720
CAGGCTGAGAGCTTGATGACCGAGCCCACCAAGACCCTGAACATGCCTTCTAAGGCTTGTATCTATGGTCTTCGTGCACGTGTTCACATGTGGGATGAGGATTATGCAAATGCTGCTAAGTATGCTCGTCTGGCAATCAACGAGCACGGTGGTTCTCCTATGACTGAAAGCCAGTGGCTCGATGTTAATACTGGTTTCAACACTGCTGTAAGCTCATGGATGTGGAAGGCAAGCTTCGACGCTGAGAACATGGCAAATCTTTGTAACTGGACCGGTTGGATGTCAGCTGAGGCAGACTGGGGTTATTCATCTCTGACTATCCCTGCTATTGACCGCTCTCTGTATGAGAAGATCAACTATACCGACTTCCGTAAGTACACCTTCCTGGATCCCGACCGTAGCGTTTATAACTACAAGTCATGCCGTGGCCAGGAGTGGTTGGATGAGATGCCCGACTACACTGCGTTGAAGTTCCGTTGCGTTGGTGGTAACTATGAGACCTACACCATTGGTGGTCTTTGCGACGTGCCTTTGATGCGTGTTGAGGAGTTCTACTTGATCGAGGCTGAGGCTGTTGCCCACACTCAGGGTCTGGAGGCTGGTAAGGCACTTCTTCAGAGCTTTATTAATACCTATCGTGATCCCGCTTACCTCAGCAAGGCTTCAACCGTTGAAGAGTTTGCACTTGAGGTTCTCACTCAGGAGCGTATCGAGTTCTGGGGCGAGGGTATCGGTTTTGCAAATGCTAAGCGTCTGCGCGCTGGTGTAATGCAGAACTACGATGGCACCAATGCACCTGCAACCAACTACTTGATTAACTGCCGTGGCATTAAGCCCAACTGGAACTTCTGTGTACCTCAGTATGAGATCGACTCTAACCCCGTCCTGGGCACTCAGAACAACCCCGATCCTTCTTCTGTAGTTAAGGCTCCCTCTCCCGTTGGTGAGTATACTGTAGGTGCTTATGCAAAGTAAGGACAAGAGATATCTAAAATCAATTTAGTAATTAATAGAAATTCTATATATGAAATCTATAAAGAAAATCTTAGGTCTTTCTCTGGGTTTGTTGCTTGGCATGACCGCTATCTCATGTAGCGAGGATGTTGAGTACACACCTGCAGGGGCTGTTGCTGGCGGACAGGTGTATTTCGCACCTGCTTCAGAGACCGTTAACCCTTCGAATTTTGATTTGGAGCAAGGTAAGGGTACTTTTGACATCACATTGCTTCGTGTTGTCACTACCAATGACCTTGACGTAGCTATCACACTGACTGTTGATAGCGCATACACCAATCGTTTGTCTGCTCCCAGCGTTGCACACTTCAATGCTGGCGATAGCCTTACTACCGTTTCTGTAAGCTACGATGCAACAGGTTTGGATTACGAGGAGTATATGGGTGCTGTTTTGGCTATCGCTGATTCACTGAACACTACTCCTTATGCCGTATCTCAGTATGAGTTCACCGCTGCTATTCCCGCACCTTGGACTCCTTGGATCAAGTCAAAGATGGATTGGGTAGCTGCTGGTTACGATGCTGAGGCATGGCCTTTGCATGACACCGAGACCACTTGTACCTATACCTATGTAAACTACTGGTCAGGTGATGATGCTGGTCTTCCCATTTACTACCGTGTGTCTTTGCTCGATCCTACTGTTGGTCAGTTCCGTGTTGATAACTGGGGTGCAGGAAATCCTCTCTATATTGAGTACAACACTGCAGATCACAGCTGTAAGGTACTTCCTCAGTACGTTACTGACAACTCAACCTATGGTCCCGTGACCATTGCTGACGTTGCTCATTGGCAGAATAATGATGCTTACTATTCATCATACCCCTGTTTCTACAATCCCGAGACTGGTCAGTTCACTTTGACCGTGGCTTGGTACGTTTCTGCAGGTTCATTCGGCTATGCAGCTGAGTATATCCAGGTTGCTGGTTTCTACATCTACGACTATTCAGTAAGTGCTGACTTCGAGGGTGTTCTCACCGACAAGGCTGGTAAGGTTTACGCTCAGACTATGGTTAGCTTTGGTGCAGATGCTACTGAGGTTAAGGCATATATTGCTCAGAAGAGCGATGATGCTGCTGCCGTAGCTGATGCTTTGGCTTCTGGCGACGTTGAGGGTATTGACGTTGTTCAGGGTCTCAACAAGTTCCCCTTGGGCGATGCTACAGGTGAGCTGAAGGTTGTTGTTGCTGTTATCGCTGACGGCGAGGCTAAGAACGTGGCAGAGGCTGCCTTCGAGTACTATGGAGCGGGTGCTGATGCAAGTCCTTGGAAGAGCCTGGGTATCGGTACCTTTACCGATGACATCGTTCTTCCTCTCTTTGCAACCAACGACGAAGGTGTTCAGGAGATTGAGAGTCCTACCTACGAGGTAGAAATCAAGGAGAGCACCGAGAAGCCCGGTCTGTATCGTGTAATGAACCCCTACAGCAACTCTGTTTATCCTTATGCCGAGGATGATTGCGCTGAGGACGGTTTGTTCCTCGAGGTTGACGCTACTGATCCCAGCTACGTATACATTTTGCCTCAGAGTCTTGGTTTTGACTGGGGTTATGGCGAGATGGCTTATTGTACTTTGGCTGGTTACTATCTGGCTAACGGTTACGATATTCCTACCCTCCAGGGTTACAACATCCAAGGTGGTGTACTCCAGGATGGCGTAATTCAGTTCCCCGTATACCAGGCAAAGAATGGCAGTCTTTACAACGGCTACCTGTTCTTGGGTGAGGATGGTTACTACACCGGTGGTGCAGGTCTCTTCAAGATCGTCCTGCCTTCTGCTTACAAGAAGTCAGCTGCTAAGATCTCTGCAAAGAAGAACTTCAATCATCAGTTCAAGGCTAGCAAGTCCCTGGTTCGCGACCTGAATGTTGCTAACAAGAAGATGGCTAAGAAGGCTCTTGTACAGTTCGCAAAGTAATGACAAAAGCCTTAAAGGTTTAACTGATATGCTGGAGCACTTATCCCACTTGGGGTAGGTGCTCCACTTTTTTATGCATAATTTTTGTCATTTCGCCAAAATGCCGTACCTTTGCACCTACGAATAAATATGATCATTAGAATGAAGAAACTACTTACTTTGGCCCTGGCATTGATGCTAGGTAATATGGTGGCTATGGCTATACCTGCCTATCCCGTGAAGAAGACCTTGAAATTGGCTGATGGCTCTCTGGTTACTGCTACCTTGAGGGGTGACGAATTCATGTCTTATTACCAGTTGGAGGATGGGCGTCGTATGCGTTTGGAGGACGAGACCCTTCTTCCTATTTCCGACTTTGAGTTCGCTCTGATGAAGGGGGCTGCCCAGCAAACCTCTTCCGTCAATCAACAACGCCGTGTGGCAAGGGTCAAGAGAAATGCTCAGTACAAGGGCAAGAAGCGTGGTTTGGTGATCCTTGTCGAGTTTGCCGACAATGAGTTCTCTATTAGCAATCCCACGCAGACGTATCATAGTTTCTTCAACCAGGAGGGATATACCGACCATGGCATGACGGGTTCTGTATCCGACTATTTCAAGGCTCAGAGCTACGGGCAGTTCGAGTTGGACTTTGATATTGTTGGTCCCTATAAGTTGAAGAGTACCATGGCCTACTATGGAGCACACCAGGGTGAAAGAAACGATAATGCTCCTGAGAAAATGATCGTGGAGGCCGTAACGATGGCCAATCCCGATGTCAATTACAAGGATTACGACTGGGATGGCGATGGTGAGGTCGATCAGGTGTTCGTTATCTATGCAGGCTATGGTGAGGCGAGTGGAGCTTCTCCCAATACTATCTGGCCTCATGAACATAAGTTGCAGTATACAAGTAATGTTTTAAGTTTTGATGGTGTCAAGATCGATACCTATGCCTGCTCATGTGAGTTGAGTGGAACCTCAGGTACTACTTTGGATGGTATCGGTACAGCATGTCATGAGTTCAGCCATTGTCTGGGGCATGCTGATCATTATGACACAGCATACGGTGGCAATTTTGGCATGAGTTATTGGGATTTAATGGATTGTGGTTCAAACAACAACGGCGGCCGCACCCCTGCTTCCTATACAGCCTACGAGCGCTGGGTCTGTGGCTGGCTCGAACCTGTAGAAGTCACCTCGAAGACACAAGTCACAGGGATGAAGCCGTTGGTTGATGCTCCTGAAGCCTATATCCTCTATAATGATGGCAATCGAAACGAGTTCTACATTCTGGAGAACCGTCAGCAGAAGGGCTTTGATGCCGCTCTGTATGGTCATGGCCTTTTGGTGGTTCATGTGGATTATGATGAAGGCAGTTGGAAACTCAATAATGTCAACGTAGGCGATGTCCAGCGCATGTCCATCATTGCCGCAGATAACGAGTATAGCGCCTACTATACCAACTCGTTGGAGGGAGATCCTTTCCCAGGTTCCAAGAATGTGACGGAACTGAAGGACTATACCACACCTTCGGCAAGGTTGAACAACAAGAACACAGACAAGTCTTACCTGATGCACAAGAACATCGAGTGTATCAAGGAAGATGCCCAGGGCCTTATCTCCATGTTGGTTTGTGCTGAACCTTTGGGCGTTCCCGCCGTTGCGGCCACGGATGTCACCTCGACCTCTTTCCGTCTCTCTTGGGATAAGGTTCAGGATGCCGAGAGCTACGAGATCTATCTGGACGAGGTGGCCAAGAGGGCAGACGTGAAGGATGCTCTGGTTCTGAGTGAGGATTTCAGTAGTTGCTATAGCAAGTC
>DCIS01000022.1:0-3074 GCA_002317475.1 Prevotellaceae bacterium UBA1720
ACCCTCGACATCACCCTCGCTGACAGCAAGGGCCAGGTCATCGAGGCCATCTCCAAGAAGGTGGGTTTCCGCAGCGTAGAGATCAAGAATGCCCAGGTGCTGGTCAATGGTCAGCCCATCCTCATCAAGGGTGCCAATCGTCACGAGTTGGATCCCGATGGTGGTTATGTAGTCAGCGTGGAGCGTATGATTCAGGATATCAAAGTTATGAAGCAACTGAATATCAACGCCGTACGCACCTGCCACTATAGCGATGATCCTCGTTGGTACGACCTCTGCGACCAGTACGGTCTGTATGTTGTTGCCGAGGCCAACTTCGAGAGTCACGGTATGGGATACAAGGAGGCTCGCCTGGCTCAGGACCCTCTCTACAAGCAGACCATCGTAGAGCGTAACATCGCCAACTGGCAGGTGCAGAAGAATCACCCTTCAGTCATCTTCTGGTCACTCGGAAACGAGAGTGGTTATGGTGACAACTTCGAGGCTGCCTACGATGCTGTCAAGAAACTCGAGACAGATTTCGGTGGTCATCGTCCCGTGCAGTACGAGCAGGCTTATCAGGATATGAACAAGAAGTCTGACCTCTACTGCCCCATGTATGCCGACTACAACAACTGCGAGAACTACTGCAAGAGCGACAAGCCCCGTCCTCTCATCCAGTGCGAGTATGCTCATGCTATGGGTAACTCCATGGGTGGTATGAAGGAGTACTGGGATCTCACCCGCAAGTACCCCAAGTATCAGGGTGGTTTCATCTGGGACTTCGTCGATCAGGGTATCCGTGGCAAGAGCAAGGTCACCGGCAAGGAGATCTGGATGTATGGTGGCGACGAGGGTCGCTATCCCGCCAGCGATCATAATTTCAACTGCAATGGTATCATCGCTCCAGACCGTAGTCTCAATCCTCATGCCTACGAGGTGCAGTATCTGTACCAGAATATCTGGGTGAAGAATGTTGACCTCGAGAAGGGTACTGCCGAGATCTACAACGAGAATTTCTTCAAGGACCTCAGCAACATCCGCATGAAGGTCAGTCTCATGGCTAATGGCAAGGAACTCTACAGCACCTCGTTCGACCAGTTCACCACTGGTCCTCAGCAGAGCAACAAGTTCAACGTAGGCAACCAGGTTGCCGAGCAGATCGAGCAACTCAAGGCACAGTACGCCGGACAGGAACTCCTCATCAATGTCGACTTCTCACTGAAGGCTGACGAAGGTCTTCTCAAGGCTGGCGAGATCGTTGCCAAGGAGCAGATCCAGCTCCAGGGTTACACCTTCCCCCAGACTGATGCCGTTATGGCAGAGCAGGGTCAGAGCGTCGAGCAGGACGGTCAGTTGGCTTGCTACTCGCTCAGCGCTGCTGGTACCGAAATCACCGTCAACCGTTGGACTGGCGACCTCGACTATGTCGACGTGGATGGCAAGTGCGTCCTGCAGGATAGTTACAGCGTCGTTCCCAACTTCTGGCGCGCACCTACTGACAACGACTACGGAGCAGGTTTCCAGAACCGTTTCCTGGCTTGGAAGGACACCGAGCGCAAGGTGAAGGATGTCAGCATCGTCACAGAGGGCAATGCCAAGGCCATCAAGGTGCAGTACGAGATGCCTGCTGTCAAGGCCAACCTCGACATCACCTACACCCTCACCCCCAACGGACAGATCATCGTCAACGAGAAGATGACCACCGACAAGGAGGCCAAGAACATGCCTCAGCTCTTCCGTTACGGTATGCAGTGGGTAATGCCTGCCGAGTACAACTTGATAGAGTATTACGGCAAAGGTCCCGGCGAGAACTACATCGACCGCAACAACAGCGAGCGCCTGGGCATCTACCGTCAGAAGGTGGCTGATCAGTACTGGAACTATGTTCGTCCTCAGGAGAGTGGTAACAAGACCGAGATCCGCTACTGGCGCATCCTGAACAATGCCGGCAAGGGCCTTGAGTTCCAAGCTACAGGCAAGATGGAATGCTCTGCCCTCAACTACCTTCCCGAGGACCTCGACGATGGTTATGACAAGGGCATCCACCAGAGCCATTCAGGCGACCTCACCCCACGCCCCTTCACCGTTCTGCAGATCCAGCAGCGTCAGTTGGGTACCGGTTGTGTCAACAGCTGGGGTGCATGGCCACGCTCTGAATACCAGATGCCCTACCAGGATTATGACTTCACCTACATCGTAAAGCCCATTAAGTAAGTTAAAAATTAAAAATTAAAAATTAAAAGTTAAAAGTTAAAAGTTGCCATAAAGGCATCAAATATCATCATCAGAAAATGGGGCACTCTCTTATTTGAGCGTGCCCCATTTATCATATCAGGTGTTATCAGAGATTATTTCTTGGGAAGCGAGAACTGCTTCACGAAGTTCCAGATCTCCTGGCGGTTATGCCATGATGGGAAGTGATCGCCCTGAGGATAGGTGAAGAGCTCGATGACGTGTCCGTCAGCATTGGTCCATACCTCCTTCTTACCTACATAGTCACCTTCGCGCGATTTGTAGTTCTCGGTCACGGTATAGGTCTGGGTGGTACCCTCGCCATTCTTCTGTGCTACCTTGCCTACGTAATCATAAAGGTCGAAACGGTCCAGGGGGAACACGCTGTCGTGGGTAGACTGATGATGGATGATGTTAACCTTCTGTGTCAGGTTAGCCCATGGTTCGTAGCGGAAGAGGAAACCGCTGGTAGGAGCGAAGCAAGCCACCTTGTCGGCAAAGCGTGCAAGACCGCGATAGATGAGCATGGAGCCCATAGAGAAGCCCGACCAGTAGATGCGACGTCTGTCAATCTTGTAGCGATTGTACATCTCGTCCATGGTCTTCTCCACGAAGTTCAGGTCCTTGTCGCCACCCACATCCCATGTGTTACCATCGCTGCGCAGATAGGTCACCACAAACTTTGCCGTATCTATCATCTCGTAGATCTTGTCGTTCTCGTACTGATACTCGGGGTTCTGGTTCATACCGTGTGTGATGATGAACAGTGGCATGTTCTTCTTCATCTTGTCGGGAGTGAATACCACCATGTTTCTTGACTTGCCATCGACATCAATATCGATGCTTTCCTTCTTGAATGC
>DCIS01000022.1:3162-4491 GCA_002317475.1 Prevotellaceae bacterium UBA1720
AAAGGTGAAAAAAAATTTCACGCAAAGATACAACAATTTTCTCATTTTTTCGGTTTTTTCCCAACAAAATGACACTTACAGGGCAAAAAACGTACCACTCAGCCCAATGGGATACGAAAACATCTGCTCAACAAATCTTAATTAGGATTATATGTTTATGATTTTTTCCTTACGAGAATCCTTAATAAAAAATCATACTTAAAATACGCTCGACAAGCTCGCTCTTTAGAAGGCATTTACTTAGGATCGGGCTTACAGCCCTCGACATCCAAACTCTAATCCAAATAATAATCCCAAACTAAACTTCTTACGAATGTTGAATAGTTCACGTTGAAACATCGTATAAACAACGTACAAACACCGTATGAACACCGTATGAACAACGTACGCATACGTACGCTATACGTAGGCTGTACGAAGGATGTACGTAGAAAATACATGTTGTCTCCTCGTTTTGTCACTGCTAAGTTACAACATTTTAGAGGGCGTTGGTGCACTGTGGTGCGTTGTGGGAGATATGGTGCATTATGGTGCGTTCGTGTGCATTAATTTGCCTTAATAATTGCGTATGTCGTAAATATTTCGTACCTTTGTATAGAGAAACATGAATACTGATTACTAACCCTTAACCCCGTATTTACCCCTCAGCGGACAAACGTAACTATCCTCCCCCTAGCAAAGCGATAGGGGGAGCGGAGAGGGGGTCTCCCCCCCACCCAAAGCAGTGGAGTACATCTGCTACGAGCTGGGTATCCACGAGGAGGATTTTTAGGAAACAACATTGGTGTATTTTTTTGGTGCATTTTTGATTGTAAAAAAACTCTTCTAACTTGCAGATATACAGCAATATACAAACCGTTGGTGTGTTTTTTTATGATATTTTATATAAAACCCTTAACACATACGCGCGTTTAGGGTTTTAAAGAGAAAATATACTGTTTTTACACCAAATCTTTTTATGTAATTGGGAATCAAGTAGTTACGGCTTGCTTTTTTTTAAGAAAAATACACCAAAAAAATACACCAAACATTTTTAAGTATATTTTCATGAGTACCATGAACCTCACATAAGTAACATCAAATTATAAAAGGGTTGGATCACGGAACCATTCCGGACATGAATTATAAAATATAAATTGTGGGGGCTTCTCATGAATTAAGAATTAAGAATTTTGCCAAAAAGTTGGTCTAAAAGAAAAAAATCATTAAATTTGCAAACAGTTTGAATAATAACCTAATAATACCATAAGCTAATACCCTAAAAACTAAAATAAACATGGAACCATTAATGATTATTCAGTTGCTGGTAGTGTTGCTGGCACTGTATGT
>DCIS01000022.1:4630-5046 GCA_002317475.1 Prevotellaceae bacterium UBA1720
GTGATGCAGGCATCTGGCGGTATGGACTGGTTGATACAGTTGGCCGAACGTATGCTGCGAAAACATCCTGACCACATCACCTTCCTGGCACCTCTGTGTACGTTCTTCCTGACAGTGCTTGTGGGTACGGGACACGTAGTGTACACCCTGATGCCTATCATCTGTGACATCGCCATCAAGAAGGGCATCCGTCCCGAACGTCCCTGTGGTGTAGCCAGCATCGCCTCGCAGGTCGGCATCACCTGTTCGCCCATCGCGGCAGCCGTGGCTTCGTTCGTCATCATCAGTAATGCCAATGGCTTTGACGTGAACAACCTGCAGGTCATCGGCATCACCATCCCGGCATGCATCTGCGGTCTGCTGGCAGCCTCGGCAGCCTCGTACCGTCGTGGCAAGGACCTGGACAAGGATCCCGA
>DCIS01000017.1 GCA_002317475.1 Prevotellaceae bacterium UBA1720
CTACTTTTTGTAGCGGAATCAATTATGGAAAAAGAAATCAAGTTCTGTCAGAGTTGCGGCATGCCCCTCTCTGACGAGGTTCTCGGCACAAATGCCGATGGAAGCAAGAGTGAAGACTATTGTATCTACTGCTACAAGGATGGTGCGTTCACAGGTGATTTTACCATGGAACAGATGGTGGAATACTGCTCGATGTTCGTGGAGGAATACAACAAAAACACAGGTCAGAACCTGACCTGCTGTGAGTACAAGGACGTTCTGCGTCAGTTCTACCCCAACCTAAAGCGTTGGAAAGGTGATGACCAGAATCTGCCTCATGCTGACCACCCCATGAAGAAGGTATTTATTGAGGAAGTGAATGCTCTGGGCATACCTGAGCTTCACATCGACAACCTCTACGTGCTGCAAGGTTCGTTCATCAACCAGGAATATACCATCAACGGCAACACCACCAAACTTCTTGACGACAATGCCAACTACTGGGGCAACCAGATTCAGAAGCAGGATGGACGCTGCTATGGCATTGCCTGTGACGAGAAGTTTATCCTGGTCAGCGAATATGGCAAGGATGGTTCGGATGCAGAGCTGGTGATGTTGAAAAGAAGATGAGAAAAATCATTGACAAACAAAGAGAATTCTTCAATACAGGAGAAACATTCTCATACGAATATAGGAGAAAGGCACTAACGGCGCTGAAAGAAAGCATCAGGAAGCATGAAACGGATATCGCAGCAGCCCTAAAGGCAGATCTCGGGAAGTCAACGACTGAGTCGTATCTCTCAGAGATTGGTATGCTGCTGGAGGATATCAGTTTCACGCTGAAACACCTCAAAGGTTGGATGAAGCCCAAGCGCCAGAGTACCCCCATGACCATTTCTCCGGCATCATCGAAGGTGATGAATTGCCCGTATGGCGTTGTCTTGGTCATTGCTCCCTGGAACTACCCTATCCTGCTCTCACTCCAACCCCTTGTGGGTGCCTTGGCAGCAGGAAACTGCTGTGTGCTGAAACCATCAGAATTAGCACCTGCATCAGCAGAGATTATTGAGAAGATCGTGAAGGAGGTGCTGCCCGAAAACTATGCAGCAGTAGTCAACGGAGACGTGGAGACAAGCAAGGCTTTGCTTGAGGAGCAGTTTGACTACATTTTCTATACAGGCAACACAAATGTGGGGCGTATCGTGATGGAGAAGGCTGCAAGGTATCTTACTCCAGTCACTCTCGAATTAGGCGGCAAATCGCCTGTAGTGGTAAGTCGCAATGCAAATCTTCGCCTTGCTGCACGTCGTATTGCCTTCGGCAAACTGATGAACCTCGGACAGACGTGTGTGGCTCCGGATTACGTGCTTGTGGAGCGCGAAGTGCATGACGAACTCATTACATTGCTCAAGGAAGAAATCATAAAGATGTATGGCGAGAAACCTTTACAGAATGAGGCTTACGGTAAGATTATCAATCGCCGTCATTACGAAAGGATTTGTTGCCTGATTGATAATGACAAGGTTGTATTCGGAGGTAAGTGTGATGAAGCATCATTACGCATCGAACCAACCATTCTCGACAATGTAGCAGCAGAAGATGCTGTGATGGCAGAAGAGATATTTGGTCCCGTGCTGCCCATCATCACTGTTGATAATCTGGACGAAGCCTTCCAGTTCATCCAGCAGCGTCCCCACCCTTTGGCACTTTATATATTCACAGAGAAGAAGGCAGAGGAGGACCGCTTCTGTGGTGGACTTCTCTTCGGAGGTGGCTGCGTCAACGATGTGATTGTGCATCTGTCCAATCCCAATCTGCCCTTTGGCGGAATCGGTCCTTCTGGCATGGGCGAATATCACGGTAAATCAACCTACGAGACCTTCAGCCACAAGAAATCCATCGTCAAGAGTGCCACTTGGATTGATATGCCTTTGCGCTATCCTCCCTACACAGAAAAGACGGAAAAGATGTTACGACTTTTTATGAAATAAAGGCAGAATTATGAAAACAAATAAATTGACAAAGCTATTAGCTTACGGTTTGATAGCAATGGGTGTCGTACATATCATTGCGACATTTACACCTGTTATCGTAGGTAAGTTGGAGCCTCTTAACGAGAGTGGCAGATTGGCATTCACGTACATGAGTTTGATGTGCGGCACGATGCTCGTACTTGGAGGAGCCGTTGTGACTATGCTAACTGACAAAGTGAGAGAGCACTCATTCCTTCGTCAACCATACATCTTGACAATGTCGCTTCTTGCTATTGATGGCATTTTGGCCACGTGTATGATGCCTCATAACCCTTGTGCATGGGTAATTCTTGTATTGGCATTGCCATTGTTGGGTATTAACATTATAGGTGGGTTCTATAAAATTAACTAAGTATTGATAAATAATAAATGAAAGATATACTACAATTCCTGCGCGACCTTTCGTGCAATAACAACAAAGAGTGGTTTACCGCAAACAAGGCGAGATATCAGGAGGTGCTTCAGAAGTGGTATGCCTTCTGCGAGGAACTGATTCATGCCATTGGCCAGTACGATCCTGACATTGCCAAACTGACCATCAAAGACTGTACCTACCGCATCTATCGCGATACACGTTTCAGCAACGACAAGAGTCCATACAAGACTCACTTTGGGGTATTCCTCTCGAAGGGAGGCAAGAAGTCCATGCATGCTGGTTATTACTTCCATATTGGCACTGGGGATGGCGATGAATATCCTCATTATCACATGCTTGCTGCTGGCAACTACTGCTATGATCCTCAGGCAATCAAGATTCTGCGTGAGGACATTAGCGATGGATGGGATGAATTCAAGGCTGAAGTTCTTGACAAGGCTGATCCTTCATTCGTCGTTGATATGGATGGAGCTTTAAAGCGCGTTCCTAAGGAATACCCTGCTGATGCACCTTACGCAGACTTTATGCGCCTGAAGAGTTATAGCCTCCTCACCCGAGTGGATGATGATTTTATCCTGCAGCCTAATCTCGTTCAGCGAGTATCACAATTATTCCTTACCACAAAGCCTTTCAACGACTACATCAATCGCGCTGTTAACTATGCCAAGGAAGAACGGTTGAATTAATGCCCAAGAAACTCAGAAACCAGAAACGAGAAACAAATTAATTCAAGTTTCGCAAGCTTTAACTGCTTAAATATTAGTTGTTTATTTGTTGATTTTAATTCGGATTTTGTTTTAGATTTCGAGCATCGCAGATGCGATCCATTAAAAAGTCTCCTTAAAAGCGACGTACTGGAGCGTATTTTATGTTGAGATTTTGGTTGTGGATGTTTATCCTTACGAGAATCTTTAACTAACATCCTTACTGAAAATGCGCTCGACAAGCTCGCTTTAAGGGACGATGGATTAGGGGATCGTCGCTACGCTCCTCGACATCCGAACTAAAATCCTGAGCAAAATATTAAACTCAAACAATATGCGAAATTTTTAATTTTTAATTTTTAATTTTTACCTTGCGTATTGTCATTCCTTCCCGATTACACTGTTTACCACCATTCCGGCAATGGACATGCCGAAGATGGAGGTGATGTGGCAGAGCGAACCGTTGATCTGTGCCTTCGAGGAGCACCATTCATGCTCCACCAAACGTTGGTCGCCGGGAGCATCATAGACGGCCGTATCTGTTCCGCGTACACCACTGAGCAACTTGGCTTTAGGGCACAGACAGCCACCTGTGCCACAAGCATGGTTCACACCCATGTTGCGCATAGGTTGCTCCTCGCTATAGACGCACTGGAACTTGCGTGAGGGGAACGTCTTCTGCTTCTTGAATTTGTTACGAATGGCACGTGCCAGCGGGTCGCCCTTCACCTTCCAGAACTCAGCCTTTCGCACCATGAAGGGATCCGTTCTGAGGGCAGCACCCATGGATGAAATGAAGGTGATATGCCGTGGCAGAGCCGTTGCACGCAGGATGAGGTCAGCCTTCTCTGTCAAAGAATCGATGGCATCTATAATGAAGTCGTACTCCTCCATGTGGAAGAGGTCGGCATTCTCAGCATCATAGATCATTTGTACAGCCTCGATATTGGCATCAGGATTAATCTCTAATAGTCGCTGCTTGAGCGCCTCCACCTTGACAAGCCCAAGCGTCTTGCTTGTAGCCATGAGCTGGCGGTTGCAGTTGGTGATACATACGCGGTCTGAATCCACTATGGTCAGGTTGCGAATGCCGCTGCGCACCAATGCCTCGGCACACCACGAACCAACACCTCCCACACCGAAAATCAGCACGCGAACCTGTTGCAGTTTCGCAAGGGTATCCTCTCCCAGTAGCAGTTCGGTACGTCTCTGCATACCGCGCTCCATCGTTGTTACTTTATCTGACATGATACAAAGTTAAGGAATTTTTCATTACGTCATGTTGTTCGTTACAAAGTTTTTATCATTTTCTGGAAAAATACGCTCATATTCCTCGCTCATAATAACTTTTTATTAGGATCGGGGTTACAACCCTCGACATCCGAACTAAAATCCTGAGCAAAATATTAAACTCAAACAACATGCGCAATTTTTAATTTTTAACTTTTAATTTGAAGATACATGATATTTATTGTTGAGGATTTATGAAATTGTAGGAGATTTATATATAAAAATACATTTTTATTAAAATTTCTTATTATAGTTATTGCTAAATTCGGAATAGTGTGTATCTTTGCGTTGATGAAAGAAATTTAATTGGTAATTTGTTGCCTATTGGGTGCAACCATCGGCATCTCGCTACGCTGTGGTTTCATGCTTTGGCCATTTTACTTACACACTATAAAGATAATTTTAATTACTTACTTAATATTATGAAGAAACATTTCTATTTAGCTCTCGCTGCCTTTGCAGCAGTGTTTACATTGAGTTCATGTAATGACGATGAGTCATCAAACAATTCTTCAGATAGCAAGGACTATGTCATCACTCAGTTTGACAACGAGCCATGGTTGGGTGAGACCTACATCAGCGACTACGACTACGCGGTTGGTAACCAGTTCCTCATCGACCGTTACAAGGCAGATGCCAGCGGAGGTTGCAGTAGTTTCCGCAATGGCGACTATATAGCTCGTAACCTCGACTGGTTTGTGAGAGATTATGCTGTTCTGGTAGTACACACACCAGCAAATAAGGCAAAGAATCGCTTTGCTTCGGTAGGTATTGTCAGTTCCAATCCGTTTGTCAACCGTGAAATGATTGCCAGCGGTGTGGTAAATGACGAGGTGTCGAAGGGTGAGACAACTGTAAAGAACTGGCGAAATATCCTCCCAATCTTCACCACCGACGGTATCAACGAGAAGGGCGTTTGCGCCAGTGTCAATATCGTTATGCACGAGGATGGTGCCCGCGACGGCTACGTGCCTTGCACAGGAAGCAAGAATCCTACAGGCACCACGACATCCTTTGTTTCACTCGTACGCTATATCCTTGATAACTGCGAATCGACCGAAGATGCCATCAAGAAGGTTCGTGGTTTACGTGTTATCCAGGCAGAGAAGGGTGCATTGGCAGCAGAAGATAACCATATCTTCGTTTCCGACAACGACCAGACCGTCGTTCTCGAGTGGTACAACGACTCGATGGTTGTCAACAAGTACCCACGTTCTAATGGTTTCCGCGATGAGCACCACATGCCAGCTATCATGACCAACTTCTATAACTGTATCGGTACCAAGTACACAGATGATAATGGTGTGATTGATACGGAGAAAATGCTGGAAGAACATCCTTATGCCATGGGTGTAGAGCGCTATGAGACACTGCGCCAAGGCTGGGAGCAGGTGAACTCACTTGAGAGTGCTAAAGAGCTTATCAAAAAGGTAAACTATTCCAACTACTTCAACCTCGCCAACAAATGGTACACCGAAAATGGTATGTACTGCAAGCGCTATAATGGCAAATGGTATTATCCTGCCGGATATCCTGCTGTAAGTGAGAACTACGCCCCAGTAGGCAGCGTGTGGGAAGCAATCCAGAAGATGTTTGAACCTGGAGGCTACCAGCAGGGATGCATTGATGTATTCCAGAACCTGGATTTCCAGATGAGTCAGCTGAAGAGCGGCATTGACAGAGAGGATGACTGGTACACCGAACTAACCAGCGTCTATGATATTCCAAATAAGGAACTGCACGTAATGCCTCAGGAAGGCTGGTTCAATAATAAGTTCTACAAGTTCACGGTAAAGGGTAACCGCTAAAACATAGAATAGAAAAAATCCATTCTTTATTCATTATGAAGAAATACTTTTTTTTAGTTCTCGCTGCCTTCGCAGCAACGATTACATTGAGTTCATGCAATGACGAAGAGTCATCAAACAATCCTTCTGATAGCAAGGACTACGTCATCACTCAGTTTGCCAACGAGCCTTTCCTTGGAGAGACCTACATCACCGATTATGACTATAACGCTGCCAACCAGTTCCTCGTTGAACGTTACAAGGCAGAGGCCAGCGGAGGTTGCAGCAGTTTCCGTAATGGCGATTACATTGGTCGCAATCAGGACTGGTACATGAGGAATTATGCTATGCTCATTGTGCATATCGCGGCCAACAAGGAGAAGGGCCGTCTTGCCTCGGTGAATATCGTTGGTTCCAATCCTTTCGTTTCACGCGAGATGATTGCCAGCGGTGAGGTGCAGAATGTAGTTACAAAGGGCGAAACCACCATCAACAACTGGCGCGACATCTTCCCTATCTTCACCCTCGATGGTATCAACGAGAAAGGACTGTGTGCCAGCACCAACATCGTCATGCACGAAGATAATGTTCGCGAGGGCTATGTAAAATGTACTGGCGGCGATTATCCTAATTCAGAGAAGACCTCGTTCGTATCGCTTACACGCTATATCCTTGACAACTGCGAGTCGTGTGAGGATGCTATCGAGAAGTGTAGCAAGCTGCACGTGACTCAGGCCTTCACGGGTATGTTGTCAGCTGAGGATAATCATGTCTTTGTTTCAGACAACGACCAGACCGTAGTGCTCGAGTGGTACAACAACAAAATGGTGCCGACCCGCTACCCACGTTCTAAAGGATTCAAAAATAATAATATGCCCGCTATCATGACCAATTTCTTCAACTGCATCGGCGTAAAGCACACCAATGAAGACGGTTCCTTGAAGTTTGAAGAATTGCTCAAGGAGCATCCTTACGCTATGGGCGTAGAGCGCTACGAACTGTTGCGTGACGGTTGGGACAAGGTCAACTCGCTCGAGAGCGCAAAGGCACAGATCTCGAAGGTCGACTACTCTAAGTTCTACGACCTCAATAGCAAGTGGTATACCGAGAATGGTGCTTTCTGCGGATTGTATGGTGGCACCTGGTACTATCCTATTACTTATCCTATCAATGACGATACCAAGTATGCACCGGCAACCTCGCTCGTAGATGCCCTTCACAAGATGTTCGAACCCGGTGGCGTCACCAATCAGGCCGCAGATGTATACCAGAGCCTTGACCATAAGATGCAGATACTCGACAGCGGTGTAGAGAGCGATGAATGGTACTCTGAGTTCACCTCGCTCTACGATATTCCAAAGAAGGAAATCTACATCAAGCCACAGGAAGGCTGGTACAACGATAAGTTCTACAAGTTCACGGTATTCGGCAATCGTTGAAAGCCATAACTGAAAGCGACTGTGTCAAATATGATCAAAAGATTCTGCCATTTTCTCCTAGTTCTCACTTCGCTGCTGAATTTTACCGCTTGCAGCGACGACGAGGTGGTGGCAGTTGCTGAGCAATGGGAGGTGACCGCTGTGCTCACCCCTACGGGTTTGGGTGACCTGGGCTACAACGATCAGATGTACCTGGGCCTGTGCTATATCCGTGAACAGTTGGGCTGCGAGGTGGTGGAATGCCGCCCGTCGAGCACCGACCAGGGCATAGCAATGGCGAAGGAGTGGATGCAGGAGACGCCCCAGCAGGGCAAGCACCGCCTGCTCATCCTCTGTGACGAGGGCTATGAGACCGCGGTGCGTCAGCTGAGATGGAAGAACACCACGGAGAGCGCCGTGCTGCAGTTGGACTGCCAGGACGACGACCTCGATATCTACACCCGAAGCATGCCTCTCTATGGGGCTTGCTACGTTTTGGGACGCCTGTGCAAGGAGACGCTCAGCGATACCGGCAAACATGCTGCGCTGGTGCTGGCCAACCCTCACGACCTGTCTATCAACGATGGCAGGAAGGGTTTCATCGAAGGCGCTGTGATGGAAAGCGTGGGCGTCACTGTCTACTATCTGTCGTGGGAGGCTGGCAATGGTTACACCGATAATGAGGCCCTCTATCGCCTTTGCTACGACATTGCGCCGCAGACCGGTTTCCTGTTGCCCTTGGCTGGCGGTAGTAACAAGGGCGTCTATCAGTATGGACGCGAGAACCACTCAGACTTCATCTGGACCTGTGCTCTCGACAGCGACCTTTCCTACCTCTCCTACTCTGCTGCTTACGGCATCATGAAGTACATCGACCAGTTGCTCCTCGACTTTGCCCGCCGTTGGAAAAACGGAGAGCCCAACGAGAAGCATGCCATCTGCGGCCTCGCCAGTGGCTATGTCAAGGTGGAGGTCAACCCATTCAAGACGAACTCCTGGGGCGCCAACTTCGACGCTTATCTGAAGGATGCCATAGAGCTTGAGAATGAAAGATACAAATAACCAGAAACCAGAAACTTAGAAACGAGAAACTTAGAAACAAGAAACTTAGAAACAAGAAACCATAAACCATAAACACTAATAACTTTATGACTAAAAGATTTTTCCTGGCAGCCTTTGCTGCCGTAGCCCTCACGATGGGCTTCACCGCTTGTAGCGATGATGAGAATGAGACTGTAAAAAATGGAGTAAAGGAAACCTTCAGTCTGAAAGTAGACGCAAGTGCACAAAGTGCTGACATGACCGAAGTTTACGAAGCCTATTATGATGCTGCTGGCATTGCCAAGTATGCAAATGTGATGACTGTAGACATTCAGGGAAAAGACTCTGCTGATTGTGCTCAGAAATTCATAGCTCTCTTGAAAAAGGCCGAGGATAAGTTCACTGCGAAAACCAACTGGGAGGAGCATGTATGTGTGGTTGCACAGGACAGCAAGTATACCGAGGTTTACAGAAAGGACTTTGGCGCAAATGCTGAGAACGGTGGAATGCATTTTTTCGGTTCTTCGTACATTGGGCAGCGGTATATCTATCCTAAACGAGGCGAGTATATCAGAGATCTCTTTGTAGATACATGGGGTAGTAGTTATATGTATGCAGATGTCGAGAATTTTTACAAGAAGCACATATTTCTTGATGAAGACCTGAATGAATTTGCCGGAGGCCGATATGTATACTTGGGCGAAGAACTGACCACAAACCCGGACTCGGCTGTTACCGGTGCTTTCGTTCTTAAGAGCACCACCGGTGTATGCAGGAGAGAGTTGGTTTACAATGGCATTACATACCAGTGCAGCAGTGAGCTTGACAATACTGTTTTCCCCAACTACCGCAACCGTGACCTTAACGAGGATGCTGGTGGCCCATGGCTTTTCCTGTACACAACTCATGACCCTGCAACAGGTAAGAGACTGATGAGCGGCGTTTTTGGATGCGTTGGATACGATGATCGTGTTACATTGGATGACTTTAATGGTTTTACGGAGGAAGTCTATTCTAAACTCGGTTATTCGATTAAAGATATTGCCGATGAGATGGAATTCATGCCGGGCTCTTATGCTGTCAGCACAGATAGCGACCTGGATAACATTAAACTCGAATTTCGTGATGCTCCTTATGAGCTGGATCTGAAACGGGGCCAGGATATGAATCAGGGAGCCGGTGGCGCTTGGATATACGTCCTCTTGCTGTGGGAGAAAATTGAGAAATAAGTGGCTTTGGATAACCGAAACAGTATTATAAATTAGTCAATTATGACCAAAAGATTTTTCCTGGCAGCCCTGACTGCCGTAGCCCTCACGCTGGGCTTCACCGCTTGTAGCGATGATGAGAATGAGCATTCGGGCAAGTATGAAATGACTGTCAGTGTCCATGCTGATGAGATAGGCAGCGATACCGAGGAACTTGCGGTCATCTGCAACGCCTACCGCACAGCCTTCGGCCTTGGCCAGCTGAGCGAGAACACTGAGGACGAGACAACCACCATCCAGGGCAATGACAGTCTGGAGTGTGCCAACACCATCAAGCAGCTATGCGTCAAGGCCGAAAAACAGTTGGAAGGCACGACGTGGACCGACAGGAATATCGTCTCCATCCGCGATATCGCCACCAACGCAGCCGTCTACACCCACACCTACGGCGCCAAGGCCGAAAACGGAGCAAGTATCGAGCATTTCGACAGAGCACCCGGAAGACAAATACCGGCAGTCAACACTTATTGTGTTGCCGACCTCTGTGTCGACTCCCGAAGCAGTGCCTGCTACGAGTGGTCGGAGCTCTGGAGGAGGAACTATCTGGGCCACGACCTCAACTGCTGTGCGGGAGGCAACTATGTCTATCCAAGCATCTCTGTCTTGGACATCACCAACGTATATGATTTGATTCTCTGTCTCAAATATATGGTGGGCGGTATCTATGTGCTCAACAATGAGAGCGGAGGCAATCCACCCGAGACGTTCGAGTACGATGGTTGCACGTATACCATTGCCAAGGATGCAAACACTGGAAAGTACAGTTTTGACCTCAATCATAAGGCCGGTGGCAAATACCTTTATCTGTACACCACAAGAGCCGACCAGACGCAAAAGTATCTTCAGGCATACAACATCAAGATCTGGTGGGACGATGACGACTGCAGCGATGAATACGAAAGACGCTTCTTCGTCAAAGGCCTTACGCTCTACCGCAACGGCGAAATCAAGTTGACTCACCCCAACGGCATTGACCTCAACCAGGATGCCGGCGGCGACTACATCTACATGATTGCAGACTTCTCTAACGTATACTACGATCTGTAAACAAAGCGTGGCAGCTGGGCAGTGCCGTACGCAATTAAGAGATTACATGACGAAGCATTTCTTCCACTCCCTCCTCCTCGCTCTCCTCTCGCTACTATGCTTCTCGGCTTGCAGCGACGAGGATAGCACTGCATCTCAGGCCGAGGTGGAGGAATTCACTGTGGCTGTAGTAGTGCCACTGAGCGGCGAAACGGCTGCTCAGTGGCGCAACACCGTGGATTGGGCCGTGAGCAACATCGACAAGGCTCAGCAGGGATGCAAGCATCGCGTACATCTTAATATAGAAATGCACGACGAGGATACGGAGGACATCTCTGCCTTGAGCAAAGAACTGGCCGGGCGAAAGGATGTGGTGGCCGTAGTAGGTCCTGTCAATCAAGAGAACTTGGGCATGATGGCCGCTGCGCTGCGCTTCAGCGGCAAACCGCTGATGGCTATCTCTGCCGGCTCTACTGATGTGGTGCGAAAGTATGTGGAGAAGAACGACTTCTTCTGGGCCATGACCACCACCGACATCTCGCAGTGCGAGGTGATGATAAGCACCGCTGCACAGACCGGACGTCGACAGTTCACGCTCATCTGCAACAGCG
>DCIS01000186.1:0-162 GCA_002317475.1 Prevotellaceae bacterium UBA1720
ATTCAAGTTTCGCAAGCTTTACCTGCTTAAATGTTAGTTGTTTATTTGTTGATTTTGATTTGGATGTTGGTTTAGATTTCGAGCATCGCAGATGCGATCCATTAAAAAGGCTCCTTAAAAGCGACGCACTGGAGCGTATTTTAGTGAGGATGTTAGGTTTAG
>DCIS01000186.1:253-54826 GCA_002317475.1 Prevotellaceae bacterium UBA1720
GGATCGGGCTTACAGCCCTCGACATCCGAACTAAAATCCTGAGCAAAATAATAAACTCAAACAACATGCGAAAGTTGAATTAATGATGTTTACTTCCCCTGATGTGCCCATAAACAGGAGGTTCAGAGGCGGACACCGATAATGGCACGCGCCTTCCATCTGGTGTTGGAGATGGTCATGTCACCGTCTCGTCCGATGACTGAGGTCTGAACCACACTGGAAAGACCGAGAATATACTTCCTCCAACTGTAGGTGAAGCTGAGACGACCTACATTGAACAGTTCGGGGAAATGGGATGGGATATGGGTGGTGGCGGGTTCACCAGTGGTGTCGTCCACAAGCACCTTGACATCATATTTCTTCCAAAGGAGCATGGAGGGGACAACAGAGATATGCAGGAGCCAATGTCTGTTGGGCACATAGTTATAGGCGTAGCCGACACCAAGGCTAACATGCTTCATGTCAATGGATTTATCCTTGGAGAGAATACCTGTGTTGGTGTCAAAATCACTATTGATGCGCCCCTGATAGTAGCTCGTAGCGGCCAGAAAACTGCCTGCTGAGCGCTTTTGTATCCAGGAATGGGTGAAGGCTGCCGGATAGGAGAAGCGCTTGCCGGAGAAAACGTAATAGAGATTGGCTGAAAGGCTGAGCCAACGGGTGTTAGTCAACTGGTATTGCTGTACGGACTCACCCATCGTCGTTGTGCCACGTATGTTACGCAGATCGGTGAGGGAGACGTCAGCACCATAACGGTTGTTATAGTAGTTGATATTGTACTCCGTATTGGTGGTACGGCGGAACAGTTTGGCGGGATTGACAGACAAGGATAGCGAAAGGCCTCGGTAGTTGCACGTAACACCCATGGTAGTCTTCAAACGTGAGGAGAGACGTACGGTCATCTCGGGGATATAGGTGGTAAAGATATTTCCATAGGTATCCTGCTTCAGGCGTATGGTCCAGTTCTGTGGTGGACGAGAGATATAGGCCGTATCCGTATTGATGTGCTGATACCTATCTATAAGACTGTCAACCAAGAATTTGTACCAAGTAGTCTTCTGTTGCACCTTCTCCTTGAACTCCACTTTTTCCTGGGCATAGCAAACCGAATGAAGGCTACATACGAGGAGCAGCAGGAGGGACAACCTCCTCGTCCATGGCGACAGTGTATGTATTTTCCCCATCATTGTTGCGTGATTCTATCCCTCATCGGGCGTCCCTGTGAATGCCCTCCTTCAACCTTCGCAGGAAGAAATAGAGGTGCTCCTGCCACCTGAAAAGGCGATAACTACGGAAATGGGTGTAGCCAAACTTGGGGGGTACGGGGTTGCCATGGAAGGTGGCGTAGATGAAACGGAAACGGTCTCTGATCTGCTTGCGTTCGGCCTCTGTAAGCTTGTCGCGATGCTGGACATAGAGCCATATCTGACCGATATAATTGAGCCAGCGATGCTGCTCGTAGAAAGCGATGACATCGGGCGAGACACCCTCTCGCCTCAATGTGTTGAGCATGCTGAGATTGGCCGACATGTACAGGAAACGATCGGCCGTAATGGCATTGGTGCAACTCTGGGCATGCTTGCGATAACAATAGGTACCCGCGCAAAAACGTACCTCGCGGCTGTGGAGATAGTGCAGACGGGTGGTATTATCATCGCTGAAGAGGCGGCATGAGGTGTCATAAGGATAACGCTGATGCAACGAACGGCGCACCACATAAAGTCCATGCAGTTGCCAATCAAGACTGGCCACAAAGGCATCATGACCGCTGATGACATCTGAGAGGGCATAACGTGTGGGATAAGGCACTTCCCTACCCCGCTCTCCATCCTCGCCTTCAGGATACCATTCCATAAGCCGCAGCACAACGGTGTCCGTCTGATCCGTAAAGGCCTCAATCGCCTTTTGCAGGCAATCAGCCGAAAGCCAGTCGTCGGCATCAAGCATAGTCACCAACTCCCCCTCAGCGTGTTGCAAAGCCTCATTACGGGCAATGGCCTGTCCTTCGTTCTTCTGCTTATGAAGGAGGGTGATACGGGGATCCGTCTGTGCGTATTGCTGCAACCTCTGCCAACTGCCATCAGTGCTGGCATCATCCACACAGATCAGTTGCCAGTGGGGCATGGTCTGACCTTGCAGCGACAGTATGGCCTTATCGATGAAAGGCTCGGCATTATAGACGGCCATCAAGATGCTGACCTTGGGACTCAAGGGAGGGAATGCAGAAACGGCAGCATTCGAACGGGCAGTATCAGAGGAGGGACGGTTCATCAGCAACAATTGCAGTTGTCATTATGCCTCAGTTTCCGAAGCAAGCGGGAGATTACATCCGACTCCTTGCTCAACATGACAAACGAGCGAACGGATGAGACGACGAGCATCACTGCACCCACGCCATAGTGTATCCAGGGATTCTCGCAGAAACAAACGCCCACCACGGCGCCCAGGCAAACGAGCTGGAAGAGGCAGAGCCTCAGCGTCTTGAGGGAGAACCGATAACCATACTTCCAATGATAGACGGTGTAGACAACAAGGATGTTGATCACTACCGTCAGGGACAATGCCCATCCTGCTCCCACCAAACCATAGGCACCAAACATGACACGCATGATGAGGACGCAAAGCGTGTCGTACATGATCTCCATAAGCAGATACATGATACTGTCCCCCTTGGCCAATGCGGTGTACTCCATAGGGATGGCTATGCCACGGAAGAACATATAGAAACTGGCACAGACACACATGGGAACAACAGTCAGAAACTCGTCGGCCAAGAGCAAGGGGATGACAAAAGGCAGAGAGAGGATAAAGGCGATAAGCAAGGGGGTGACAAGCATCAGACAGACGTCAATCTGCTGATTGACAGTCTTGTTCATACGTTTGACATCATTGCACACCGAGGAGAGACGGGGGAAATAATCGGCCTCGACAGCCACAAATACCATGCCCGCACAGGTCACCATAAGTCCGTAACCTGCCTTGTAGAGACCTATCTGACCATGATCCTCGAGATAGCCGAAGATGAAGGCCGTACTGAGGGCTCCGGCAAGGGCTGCCAGGACGTAGGGTATACCCAGTTTGATCAGGCCCATTCCCTCGTGCAGCACGTCCCTGGAGAATATGGAGATGCGGTAAGGCAAGACCTTGACAGAGAAGTAGAGGTGAATCAACGCTATGACAACCTGTGTCAGGACAAGTGAATAGACTACACTCTTGATGCCCCAGAAATAATAAAGAGGGATAGTGGTCAGGAGCGTGGCTACAACGGCTATACTCTCGATGGAGGCTACTATCTTGAGTTTTCGCATACCCTTAAGAATGGCACATTCACCAGCCTCAATGGGCATGGCAAAGAGCATCAAGGATAGCATCATGATGAAGGGGGTGTAGGAGAACTCATGCTCGAAAAAGAGGTAGCTGAGCAAGGGCGAGGTGACGAGGCAGAGAAGAGCAGCAAGAATGGCCGTCCACATACACCAGGTACGGACAACGAGCACATAGCGCTTCATCTGTTCCTCGGTGCCTTCCTCGAAAATCTGGCTGATTTCACGAACAGCGCTGAATGATATGCCGAAATTGGTGGCAGAGTTGATGATCTCTGCAATATTCATGTATACGGCATTCAGACCCATACCTACGGCATGCAGGAATTTGGCCGTCAGTTTGTTTCGCAACAGCATGACGAGAATCTTCAATCCCTGCACACCACCAAAGACGCCTGTGTACTTCAGCACATGGTCGTAAGTGGTATCTTCGTGAGTAGATGTATATAGTGGTTTGTCGTTTTCTTTATTCATATTAGGGTACAAAGGTACGAAAAAATGGGCGAATCTTGCATATTTGGAAGAAAATTCGTTAATTTGCAAATAATTTAGGTGCGGTTTGTACATGTTTAAGGCAAAACATTTATTGTTTTCAGCCAATTTGTGCCACCCGGACCATGTAATAACAAGAAACAAACAACACTGAATGCAGAGACACTGGAAAATATTTCTTCTCCTATTTGCCATCATAGGACTATGCTCATGCAACCATGATGACCCCGAACCTGTACCCACGAAGAAAAAGAAAACGGTCATCGTGTACATGGTAGCCGAGAATTCGCTGTCGTCATTCCTTGATTCTGACATACGCGAAATGGTCTCAGCCAAAGACAGCATCCCCCTGGATTGTAATCTGGTACTCTACGTAGACGCTCCTCAGATGCCTGTCTGCTACACCATTGACCGACAAACGGGCAAGTCGGAATGGAAGACCTACCCCGAGCAGGATAGTTGTGACAGCCTGGTGTTCAGAAACACATTGGCAGATATCATCAACGAGTTTCCTGCTGAGCAATATGGCCTGATTATGTGGAGTCACGGCAGTGGGTGGATACCCAGTCCCGCACACCAATACGCACAAAAGGCACAGCAGCGTCGCACCATCGGTATTGACAACAACAGCAACAATTCGACCAACACAGGTACAGAACTGGAGATACCCGCCATGCGTCACATGCTCGACGACCTGGGCGTACGATGGGATTACATCTTCTTTGACGCCTGCTTCATGCAATGCGTGGAGGTGGACTACGAACTGCGAGGTGTATGTGACCAGATTGTGGCCTCTCCAGCCGAGATTCCAGGAGAAGGGGCTCCCTATCACCTGATTATGTCGTCGATGTTCAAGGACAATGCTGCCGAGGAGATCGCACAGATATACTATCAATCCAACATTAACAAGAGTTACTCTGGAGGCACTATGGGGGGATTGATCATCTCTGTCTCGAAAAGCAATGAAATGGAACACCTGGCAGAAACCATGAAACCATACATCATCAGCCTATTCTCCGACACACGCGAATATGATATGAAAGGCATACAGGTCTATTGCAAATACACCCTGACATCCAGCTGGAAACCAGAATATTATGACCTGGGGAGCGCCATGAACCAACTGCTCAGCAGTCCTGCCGACTATGAGGTGATCAAGGCACAACTGGATCGCTCTTATCCGGTAAACCTGCACACGAAATTCTGGTTGTCACAATTCTTCACCTACCAGCAGGGAGTAATCTCTGACGAAGAGCATCTGGCCTCTGTGAGCATCTTCCTGCCTCATTCCAAGTATGACAGCATGCACTATCCCGAGGCGCTGCAAGACTATGAGTGGTATCATGCTGCAGGATGGGATCAGACGGGGTGGTAAGAACATCAGTCGGGTTAGTAAAACATCTGACTTGGTAAAAACAAACGGAAATGCGTATCCTTCTCCTCGGTGAATATAGCAACGTGCATTGGACATTGGCACAGGGACTACGTGCCTTGGGTCACGAGGTAACCGTAGTATCAGATGGAGACGGATGGAAGAACTATCCCCGAGACATTGACCTCACACGTAAATCCACAGGCAAGTGGGACACACTACGCTACCTCTGGAAACTGAAACGACTCATGCCCACACTGAAGGGGTATGACGTGGTGCAAGTGATCAACCCCATATTCCTGGACCTGCGGGCAGAGAGAATCCTACCCTATTACAGGCAGTTACGCAGACAGAACAAGAGTGTCTTCATGGGCGCTTTTGGTATGGATAAGTATTGGGTGAAGGTATGCCTGGATGGCAAGACGTTCCGTTACTCTGACTTCAACATCGGAAGTGAGTTGCGTCAAAGCAATGATATCGAGCAATGGAAAACGGAATGGCTCAACGGGCCAAAGGGAGAGGTAAACGAATACATCGCACAGGATTGCGACGGTATTATTTCCGGACTGTATGAATATGATCTGTGCTATCGCCCCTACTACGGAGAGAAAGTAAAAAACATACCATTCCCTATTGAGGTTCAGGAATGTACGCCACGCGAAACACAGATACCCATCCGTTTCTTCATAGGTATTCAGTCAGCACGAAATGCATACAAAGGTACTGACATTATGCTCCATGCACTGGAACGCCTGAAACAGACGTATCCGGACAAGGTGACCATAGAGAAAGCGGAGAACGTACCCTTCCCCATCTACCAGGAGATGATAGAGCGTAGCGATGTGCTGCTGGATCAGCTGTACAGTTATACACCTGCCATGAACGGACTCTTGGCCATGTCAAAAGGAATGGTGATCGTGGGAGGTGGAGAAGAGGATCATTACGAAAACCTTGGGGAAAAGGAACTTCGCCCCATCATCAATGTACAGCCAACAGAGGAGGATGTCTATGAACAACTGGAGCAGATTGTGCTACATCCTGAGGTGCTGAACCGAATGAAAGCAGAGAGCATCACGTACATCAAGCGTCACCACGATCATATCAAGGTAGCACAACAATATCAGGATTTCTGGCAAAACCAAATAGCCAATCTCCAAGCACCTCTACCTCCCCAACGGGTATAGAAACTGAGGAAACGACCCATCCAGATGGTGGCATCTGACATTTCCGCATCAAATCCCGAAAGTGTTTTTAAGGTACCTTCTGCCCGTAGTGTGCCCTCAATAATCTTGGTTCTCAGATAGAAAGCCTTTCTGTCATCATTAGACTCCAGTTGAGCATAGATTGTCTTCAGGCAATCCATCTTTCCCTCTAGATTATGGGACATACTAGGCCCTGTAATGCTGATGTCATGCACATAGAGCTTATGGAAGGCCTTACGGTTGTACCACGCATAACGAGGATGATTGAGCAGTACACGTATACCCAATTCCCAGTCATCCCAGACGGAGAGGTCGGCATCCCATCCACCTATACCTTTCAGCCACTCGGTGCGTAAAAGCATGGAGGGTGAATTCAACATGAGTGATAAAATCTGATATCCTGGTTCAGCAGTAACCTTAAAGGGTCGTACATATTCCTTTGCACCCTGCACCTGACATGTAGGAAGGAACACAGCGTCTCTTCCCTCACATAGCGGGATTACAAGGTCAAGAAAATCTGATGACAATTCATCATCTGAATCAAAGAAGTAAACCCAAGGAGTAGTACAGGCATTTAGTCCTGCGTTGCGAGCTTTAGAGGCGCCCTTTGCCTTCTCCTCCAGCACCTCGACAGGAAACCAAGCCTCTTCGGCAAACTGCTGACACAAGAGAAGAGACTGATCCTCACTACCGTTATCCACAAGAATCACCCTTACTGACTTGTAGGTGAGAGTCAGCAACGACCGGAACAAACGAGGCAGATATTCAGCTCTGTTGTAAACGGGTATGACAATGGTTACCTCCTGCATAGTTTCTGGTTTACGACATAGTGAATACCGTGGTTCATGTTGTACATTAACCTTATAGGATTAACAAACTTATATACAAAATAATGCAATGACTCCTTCAAGCACATCAGCATAGCCTTCCTACGTCCGAACAGATAACAGAAGGTTGCACCCTTTGAACGCTGAACTGATGCATCAGAAAGGAAACGCTCGCCTGTGGTACAAGGCGAGGTGGATGCTATCTTTATGGGGAAATACGTAACGTTCATATCCCTGTGCAAGGCATCATAAAGGAACACCTGTTCTTCGCCAGCCGAGAGATAATCACTACCCAATCCAAAGTGAGGATTGAAACGCAGCATACCTAAGGATGCGCGACGTAAGGTAATCTCCACAGAAGCAGTACCATAAGGTCCGGCAAAATCCTTTTCAGTTAGACGGAATGGTTCATCAGGATAATATTTTGACATTCCATCCACTTGGAACAAAGCAATGTCAACCTCAGGATGATGCTCGTAAGTATGGATAATCTCCTCCAGTCCCCCTGCATAAAACCTACCGTCATCATCTGCAATCAAGAGGATATCATTTATGGCATGTTGCAATGCATTATTGCGATTATGCGAGAGTCCCCTACCCTTCAGGAAGACTACTTTCACATCCCCACGCAGACGAAGCTCCTGTGGAACAGAGGGTTCATACTGCTGATACTGACAACTGACGAGATACCTTATGCCCTCGTGAACGGGAAGAAGCATCTGTGAGACTTGCTCCAAGCGCCCTTCCATAGTACAAATCAGTATCTCGAGGGTCATTCGTCTAACTCGATGTCAACATTAAATGCATTAACAGCCTTGATCACACGCGACACCTGTTCGTCAGTCATCACAGGGGAAAGAGGCAGAGAGAGTATGTCGTGATGTATCATCTCCGACACAGGGTAACTGGCGTCTGCCCAGTCGGAATAAGCCTTCTGCTTGTGAGGAGGTATGGGATAGTGTATCAGCGTCTCAATGCCACGTTCGGAAAGGAAAAGACGCAAGTCGTCTCTGACACGACACCTTACTGCATAAATATGATATACATGCTCCTCGTCATATTTGGGCATACGCAGAATAGTCACCAGAGGATTATTGATCTCCTCATTATAGCGACGTGCTATCATACGACGTTTCTCATTGTCTTCATCCAGACGGGCAAGTTTTACGCGCAAGACTGCCGCCTGTATCTCGTCCATACGACTATTCAGCCCCACATAGTCATGCACATATTTCTCAGAACTGCCATAGTTGCCCATCATCCTGACCAGATGAGCAATCTCCTCATTGCTGGTCACAACAGCTCCGGCATCACCCAATGCACCGAGATTCTTGCCTGGATAGAAACTGAAACCTGCTGCATCACCCAGCGAACCAGCCCTGCGTCCATCAGCCTTACGAGCACCATGTGCCTGAGCAGCATCCTCAAACACCAAAAGATGATGCGCTGAGGCTATCCTGGAAATAGCATCCATATTACACAGACGGCCATAAAGATGAACGGCCATGATGGCACGTGTCTTGTCCGTAATCAACGACTCAATAGCATCAACATCTATCAGACAATCGTCTTGAAGGGGTTCGCAGAGGACAGGTTTCAATCCTGCATGAGTAATGGCCAAAATGCTGGCAATAAAGGTGTTGGCAGGAACAATAATCTCATCATCATCATGCCACCCCTCCTTCTCCTTGTATGCCATTAACATGAGTTGCAGGGCTTCCAACCCATTCCCTACAGCCACGCAATACTTAGCGCCACAATAGGCAGCAAACTCCCGCTCAAAGGATGTCACATTCGTTCCCTGCAGATATCTGCCACTCTTGGCAACCTTTGCAATAGCATCAGAAAGGGATGGCTCAAAAGAGTCGTTCAGCAGTTTCAGATCAAGATATGGCACACGCTCATTGCTCTCCTCAGCAATTGGACGTTCAACCATCTTCTTGATTGACAACTTGTCAAGATTCAAGGTATATGTGTCGTAGCATACCGACTTCCCGCCAAATGACTCCTTGATAGAAAGCAACGTCTTGTTCAACGTATTGTCAGTGTATGACGAACCCATATCAAGGTATTTCACACCACCGAATTTATAATCGACAAGATGCTTCAGCAGGAGTTCCATGGCGCCATTCTCATATCCGTACTGAGTGCAGATAAACTGCTGGACATAAGCCACTTGGTCCGTCACTAACACCATACAGCATGCCTGTACTCCTTCTTCATTCTTTACGGAAAAGAAACGGATGAATCGGGGGTACTTGCTTATAAGTTCGCGAATATCTTCAACCGTCTTGACTCGGGAAGAGGCAGAAAGCGACATGAGCGATTGCTTGTCGTGAAGAATCTGGATATACTGCTCCTGGTCAGAAATATCATCAAGCAGGATGCGACTGATATACATCCCCTTGTGAACAGCCTTTCTGGCAATGGTGTTCTTGGTAGAGGGAAGTCGGAGATGATCCCTCATAGGCACCACCATACTCACCCTTCTGCTCGTCAGCTTTGCACCAGCCTGGAAGAGGGAGAAAAGTTCATCGCCATTCGGGTATTCATTATAAATATAAGGTAAGGGGGCATATACCATTTGCTCTGCCTGCAGAAAATTGGCATAATAGGAGAAGATGGTATGGGTGATATCCAGCACCTCATTCAGTTTCACGTCATTCTTCATGAGCAGTCCACCGTAATAGAGAGACTGATGGGTGTACACCTTCCTCTCCGACGCATCCCAGCTGGCAGGAAACAAGGCTAAAAGTCCATCCAGTCCCAGGACATTATCGAAATCATCAACCATCGCATCTTCGGCATAAACCAGGACGGAGCAATCAGGAATCTCCTCAGAATGATAATCAAGGAAATTACGGCTCAGCAGCAATCTGCCATTGCGCGTATTCTCAAGGAAAGCCTCCCAGGTATCCTTGTATGTGATAGAATATGGAACGATTCGCATAGAGATTGAAATTTGAGACCCATCAAGAACCATTGCAAGATAGCAGAATGGGGGCTTTCTATTTTCGCACAAAGTTACAAAAAAGTTTCCAAAACTCTTGCATGAATGAAAAAAAAGGTTTAACTTTGCATCGCATTTATGAGAAATGCCTGTCGAAAGACTTTTAACTTTGTGAAGCAAGGAAGTTTGGGTGAGTGGCTGAAACCACCAGTTTGCTAAACTGACGTGCGGGTAACCGTACCGGGGGTTCGAATCCCCCAGCTTCCGCTAAAGTAGTATTTCTCTGATGCAAATGGCGCTTTCGTCTAGCGGCTAGGACACATGCCTCTCACGCATGGAACACGGGTTCGATTCCCGTAGGCGCTACAAACAAGGACTTTCTGATTATATCAGGAAGTTTTTTGTTTTTTATGAATATACTTTGTATATTACGATTTTTTTGCCTAAATTTGCATGATAATTTGGAAATAGGACATTCCGTCCGAGAACAACTACCTAAGAATTCTTGATGACTCAACCAAAAGACATAGACAGAAAGGATTTGCTCACCTACACCAAGAGTGAGTGGAAAAGACTGTATGGCAGAGACAATTGGGCCAAAGAGAACGGACGGGAAGACATAGACAAGATGAGTCTGCAGAAAGCATCACAACTCATCCTGAAGAATGTAGACAGACAGAAAGCCAAGATGCAATCTGAGCACACACCGAAGATGTCAGAGATGGCATTCATCTCCGATGGTATGAATCTGCTGGAGTTCTTTGTCAAACGCCTGATTGGCATACTGATATCTACCTGCTGCCTTCTTATTTTCTCTCCCCTCTTCCTCATCTGCTATATCATGATCAAAATGGATGACGGAGGGCCGGCATTGTATAAGCAGGAACGAATTGGCCTGTATGGCAAACCATTCAATATTTATAAGTTCCGGAGCATGAAACTTAACGCAGAAGAGGAAGAGCCTCTCCTCTGCCAGAGTTCGCTGGAGAAAGAAGGCCGACTGACAAAGGCTGGTGCATTCCTCAGAGCTCATCATCTGGACGAACTGCCACAGCTTTGGAATGTATTTATAGGAGACATGGCATTTATCGGTTACCGTCCTGAAAGACAATACTATATAAACAAGATTCTTACCTACGATCCACGCTATGTCCTCCTTTACCAGATACGTCCAGGAGTTACCTCATACGCCACCTTGTACAATGGCTACACTGACACCATGGAGAAAATGCTCACCCGACTGGATCTCGACCTCTACTACCTGAAACATCGCTCCTGGTGGTTTGATCTCAAGATCTTGTTTCTGACATTCTGGAAAATCATCAATGGCATAAGATTCTAACACCCAACTATTTTGCTATTTTCAACCATTTAGATAAAGATACAAATATGAAGAAAACTCTATTTCTGCTCGCACTGGCTTGTGCAAGTATGGCAAATGCCCAGAAGCCCTTACAGATGGAAGGTATTATCGAGAACGAACCTGATGTAAAAGAGGTTAAAATTGAAGTTGCTCAAGGCAACGCCTATGGCGAGATGTCGCCTGCAGAAACCATTGAGGTAAAGAAGGGCAAGTTCAAGTTCAGTACACAAATTACCAACATTACCCAGGCTGTCATCACCCGTGGCGAGGGAGAAAATGCCAAGAGCGTCACCGCACTGCTGGTCCCCGGAGAGAAACTGGTACTGACACTTAAGGGCAATGAGTATTTCTACGGAGGTTCGAAGATCTATAAGGAGTGCGACGAGGCTGACCGTACCCTTACCCCCAAATATCAGGACTTCATGGATTACTACCAATCAGCAGTGGCACGCATTCGCCAGATGCCAGAGGATCAACAGGAAGCTGCTGCACAAAAGATTCAAGACACACTGCGCAGCAAGAATCAGGCATACTCTGACGCCATTCAGCAGTATGCAGACAGCCATAAGAATGTAGAGGGTGCAATGCTCTACCTTGCAAGCTATCTGGATGCAGAGAAGGTTTATGGCGAAATGTCTGCTGAAATGAAGAATGGACGTGTAGGTCAGTACTACAAGGCTGCCATTGATTATACGGCCAAACTTCGCGAGGAGCAGGCAAAGCAAGCAGCTGAGGAACAGGCAAAACTGGATGCTATGAAGGGCCAACCCGCAAAGGACTTCACCCTCTATGATCTTGATGGCAATCCTCTCTCCCTCTCTTCACTTCGTGGCAAGTATGTGGTACTTGACTTCTGGGGAAGCTGGTGTGGATGGTGTATCAAGGGTATACCTGACATGAAGAAATACTATGAGAAGTATGCAGGCAAGTTTGAGATCCTCGGTGTGGATTGCAACGACAGTGACAAGGCATGGCGCGACGCTGTCAAGAAGTACGAACTGCCTTGGAAGCATGTATACAACCCTCGCGAAAGCAGCGTTCTTTCTGACTATAATGTACAGGGATTCCCCACAAAGATCATCATCGATCCTCAGGGCAACCTCAACAAGATTATTGTAGGTGAAGATCCCGCATTCTATACCTATCTGGACGAAATACTCAGCAAGTAATCATACCAACACAGGCGCTTCGTAACTATCATGTTTCGGAGCGCCATTGTTTTTTCTGATATCAGAATCATTCACCAGTATTCTAGTGATAGACTTTACCAATATTTATGCATCTTAGAAAAGACCTTTCCATACGACACACCTGCGGTTTGCATGTAATCTATGTACCTGCATTCTCGCCTTCTGGCCGTCCCATTCAGGGCACCTTGGTAGATCTAAACGAAACGGGAGTATTCCTGTGGGAACAACTGCAACCCAAGGACCATTTTACCCTGCAGGATATGGCAGACATTCTACAAAAGGAATATGAGATTGACCCTGAAACTGCCATGGAGGATTGCCAGGATACACTGACTGAATGGACAGAAATGGGCTTGGTTGAAAAGTAACAGAAGAACCGAAAAGGGGGAGAGGATAGAGATAACGCCATTAAACCTTGACCTGCTGTGCAAGGTATTGCGTTGGCGAACATCCATAATAGTCAGCAAACACACGACGGAAGGAGGCATCACTACCAAAACCACTTGCAAGACTAATCTGCTTAATGTTAGGGGATTCACTCTCAAGCATCAAACGCTTGGCATAATTGATGCGTAGCGTATTAATATAGGTATGGAATGAGGTATCTACTTTCTTGAAATGTTTCCAGAGGTAAGTACGGTTAGTGCCAATAGCCTGAGCAAGATCTGTGATGGTGAGACCAGGCTGAAGGTAGAGCTGCTTCTCCTCACACTCATTACGTAGCAAGACTGCAATGCTGGATGTATCCGCAGAGAGCATGTCATCCTGTTCATGCCCCTCAGACTCATCCAATTCCTGCTGCATAGCTATCAGTTTGGCTACATCGGGAATTGTCTGTTGAGTATCAACATAATAGAAAAGATACGTCCAGATAGCCAACAAGAACAAGAAGGCAAACAGCCATATAACATTGCTGTAGAACAAGCCTGCAACAAGATAAAAAATAGAGTAAATGCTTAAAAACCAAACTGCTCGCATCAACCAACGAAGGTCAACGTTGGTATGATCGGAAAGGTCATTTTCGAGCATACGGTTATAACGAGTAACTGCATGGGTGAAAAACCAAGTAAACTCTGCCAACCTTATACCCCAACATGTCAGCGCTATATATAAAACAGTATCGCTTCGCAGTATTATATAAATAATGAGGAATGCAAAACCCATTATACAATCAAAATACATCCATTTATATGTGGGTTTTTCAGTATGTATAATGACATAAAACAGATGCAAGGTAATGGGAGCACAAATCGCGGCATCAAGCAATAACCGAAGATTCTCACCAAACTGAGAATCAGTAAAGTTGATGGCCAAAACAATCAATCCGTTGAGATAACTGATACCCCAACAAATCAGAGCAATACCCATAACCTTACGCAACATGATACGAGGTTGGGCATCAGAAAAAATGCTCTTCTTCGTAAACAACATAATCATACCCAAGACGAAAAGGAAGATAAAACCTCCTCCGTTTGCAGCACAATATATGGCGGTATTTAATGGCATTACTCTATCAGTATTACTTATCTTATAATAACCCGGACTACTACTTAGTTTTAGTAATTACAATCCGGACACTAATTTAGACAAGCAAAGTTAGTCATAAAATAATTAATGGCAAACAAAAATTGCAGAAAATTGAGAATTTGTACGCCGAATAAGCGTTTTTTAGGGTAAAAATTGAGAATTTGAGCGCATTTTTTCTGTTTCAAAACGTAAAAATTGAGAATTTGAGCGATTGACTTGATTCGCGTATATAGGATAAAATTGCGCAATTGTAGCATTATATAGACCTTATTTCTATAAAAGTCCAAAAGACAACTGGAAAATAACTGTTTCATTAGAAGACAAATAAGTCTATTTACTTTGAAAACTCATTTATTTTATCTACTTTTGCACTCAAATCTAATTTAAGGCTCATTTCGTTCAAGTCTTTACGTTATGAAATATCAGTTCATCCAGTCATGGTTGGGCATCTTTTTAGGTTGTCTGATCCTTGCTGCAGGCTTTGTTTTTTTTATCAACCCATACGGTATAGTACCTGGAGGCGTATACGGAGCAAGCATCGTGTTACATAGCTTGATACCGCAGATACAGGTTGGTACCTTTGGGTATATGTTCGACATACCTCTGCTGATTCTGTCCTTTCTACTACTTGGCAACAAACTAGGAGCACGAACCGTTGTTGCATCATTGGTGACCCCACTGATGATGAATACCATGGAGCAGTTGGTATACCCCACTTCAGAAGCCTTGTACAACCTTGACCCCACCCTCTTGCTCGGAGGACGTCTTGACATGTCCTCCCATCTTCTACTCTCAGTCATCTTCGGTGCATGTATGATCGGATTAGGAAGCGGCCTGGTCGTACGATGTGGTGCGACAACAGGCGGCAGTGACATCATTGGTATGATGATGCAGAAATACCTGCGCATACGTTTTTCACAAGCCATCCTGATCGTTGATGGACTAGTTGTGCTCATGGGACTCATCTTCATTGGTTTCAATGCCAAGTCTGGTCCTGAGGGCATATTGCTTTCGCTCTACTCACTCCTGTCGATTTATTTGATTGCAAAGGTCATTCAGCGCGTCATCAATGGACCAAAGGATGACAAGATGGTATTCATCATTAGTGATACAGACCTCAGTCTCCTACGCGACTATATCCTTAAGGACCTGGATCGTACCGCTACCTGCATCAAAAGTCATGGCCTTTATACGCACGGCGAAAAAGAGATGCTGCTCATCGTAGTCAGTTACAAAGAGGTGTTCAACCTCAAACAGAAGGTACGCGAAGCTGATCCACGCGCTTTCGTTGTCGTAACAGACGCCTATGATACTTTCGGGGAAGGATGGAAATCACTTCCTCAAGCCGGAGACGTACAACCGGAATAACATTTAAAACAAAATAACACCCCACCCACCAATGAAAACTTTTATTGCTTCAGTTTTGTTCCTTTCAGGCATTCTAAATGCCGAAGGACAAAACATCACGTTCAGTCATGCGCATGGTTTTTATAACAAAACCTTCAACCTGAGTTTATCCTTAGACAACAACGAATTGACTGAAAATCAGTCTATCAGGTACACAACTGATGGTTCCGTTCCAACTCTCGAGAGTGCACTTTACAGTAACAGTCTCAAAATCAGCCACAACACTATTCTCCGAGCAGCTCTTTTCGACACAGATACGATTGCTTCCCCCATCGCCACTGCCACCTATCTGTTTGAAAAGGATATTCTGGAGCAAGGCAACAGCCCTGAAGGCTATCCCGATACATGGGGACCCTATTGTGACATTGACGGCATAGCAACGGCCGACTATGAGATGGACCCGAAAATGACGTCTGACCAACAATTGCGCTCCAAGATAACGGACGGACTCACAGCTATCCCTACCCTATCCATCGTGACAGACAAGGATCATTTCTTCAATCAAGAGATAGACGAGGAGACGGGTGGCATATACATCTACACCGGTGCCCCAACTGGACCTGGTACAGGAAGAAACTGGGAGAGACCCATATCTATGGAGTTGTTTGGAGGTACCCAGGAACACGACTTGACGGTTGATTGCGGCATAAAGATCCATGGTGGACATAGTCGTCTACCTGAGAAAACGCCAAAGCATTCCCTACGCTTGATGTTCAAAAGTAAATATGGTCCAAGCAAACTGAAATACAGACTTTTTGGCGAAGAAGGACCCAAGAAGTTTGACCAACTGATCCTGAGATGTGCTTTCGGCAACACCTGGCAACACTGGGATTCGACCAACCGCAAACGTGCACAATATGCTCGCGACATGTGGGCTCGCAACATACAACGACTCATGGGACAACCCTCCTCGCGAGGACTTTACGTGCACGTCTACCTCAACGGTATGTACTGGGGATTGTATAACATTGCCGAACGAATAGACGACTACTACTGTAGTTCCAATTTCGGAGGTGAACGTGAGGACTATGACGTGATAAAGGTTGAGGAGTACAAGAGCGGCCATACCATAGAGGCTGGCGACGGAGACCTGACCACGTGGAACCAGATGGTGGAGATGGCCGAGAAAGCTGCCACATCACACGCAGCTTTTGCCAAGATACAAGGACTCACCACCAAAGGTGAGAAAAGCGAAACAGACGTACCACTGCTGGATGTCAACAACTTCATTGACTTCATGCTGATAAACCAGTATGGTGGTAACACCGACTGGGATCATCACAACTGGCTTGCTTTCCGTAACAGGACAAATCCAGAGACAGGCTTTCGATTCATCTGCTGGGATTCCGAACTGATCTTCGGCGACGTCAACCAAAACGTCCTAAATACAGTAAACAATGGGGCACCCACCTACATTCTCAGCCAATTGATGCAGAATGTGGGGTTCAAGCATCAATACCTTGACCGAGCCTATCAGTTACTGGTAAAACGAGGAGGACTGCTCACCCCCGAGAAGGTGGAAGAGGTATGGGACAGTCTGTACCATATTATTGAACTGCCCCTGTATGATGAAGCCGCAAGATGGGGTGACTACCGCAGAGATGTGCATCCCTACAATTCGAGGGGCGACCTATATACCGTAGACGGCAGATTCATGACTGAGCGCAACCGATTGAAAACTAAATACTTCCCCGTACGCACGCAAACATTATTAAATCAAATTACGGCAAAAGAATGGACATTTGAAGCCTCCATTCCAAAAATTAAGATAAATGGTGTGGAGGATGAGGATACAGACACTATATCCTTTGGCGATGTTTTGACACTCAAGCAGGATGGCATAGGTTATTTTACCATTGACGGTTCGGCACCTGTCACATGGCTTTCCACCAATACCGGAAAGATTGGCAAGACTACCACTCGCTATAGTGGCAAGAACCTCCTGGCCAACTATGACTGGAGCCAAGGCCCGAACGTTACTGTACGTGCCATCACACGTGGCACCAATGACTGGAGCATCACTATGGAGCGCACCTTCTACGTGAAAGACATTCCAGATGGAATAGGCGATCTGATTGCCACTTCGCCCACCTCATCCGTTGGTATCTTCGACCTCTCTGGCCGCCACCTTCCCGAAAACTCCACTTTACCAAGGGGTCTTTATATAATCAATGGCAAGAAGGTGATGATAAAGTAATTCTGGCACTCAAACACACTACTTAATATGGTTTTTCTTCCGTAATGGTTCCGAAATAGCATCGCGGAACCTTCGCGGATCCTTCGCGGAACCTTCGCGGAATACACGTATAGATACTAAGATTGTACTAGGACACTATTAAAGAACCTAGGAAGCACTAGGTAGACCTAGCAAAACCTAGAAAGACCTAGGAAAACCTAGAAAAATCTAGTTTGAGCTAGAAAATACAAGAATGCGCTCATTTGCAACTTGGTTGCACGATCTCTTTCGTACCTTTGCATCAGAAATAAACAATAAGGTATGAAAAAGACTGGAATTTATCATCGCGTCAGCCTCATTATGAGTGCTTTACACCATCACAGCAAGGTAGTACTCACGTCTGCTGGGTTATGTTTCATAGGAACCATCTGTCTCATTTCGTGTGGCTCTCATCATGACGGAGATCACGATGAGAACGATGGACATGATCATGGCAAGGAGTTGCTTAGTCATGATGATGAGGACGGTGAAGGACACTCCGATGAGATAGTCCTAGAGGCAGCAAAGGCCAAGGCTGCAGGTATAGAGGTGGAGAAGATCCAACCAGAGGCTTTCCACGGCGTCATCCACACCAGCGGCAGTGTATTGGCAGCCTCTTGTGACGAGACTACCGTTGTGGCAACCATCAGCGGACGTGTGGGTCAGACGGGACATATCTCTGAAGGCATGAAGATAGAGAGCGGCATGAAACTGTTCTCGCTGACCCTGGGAGACATACAGGTGGCAGACGGCGACCCAATCCAACGTGCACGCATTGCCTACGAAAAAGCGAAACGTGAATACGAACGCGCAGAGACGTTGGTAAAGGATCAGATAGTAAGCGAGAAGGATTTCCAACTGGCTAAGGCAGAATATGAGGAAGCCAAATTGACGTATGAATCGGTAAAGCAGAGCCGTAGTACTGGGGGCGTGATAGTGAAGGCTCCACGTGGTGGCTATGTAAAGCAGAACCTGGTTAAAGAGGGTGATTACGTTGAGGCAGGCCAGCCACTCATGGTTATTACTCAAAACCAGCACCTCTACCTCCGCGCTGAGGTTCCGGAACGTTACTGGAGCACCCTTTCGCGCATCACCTGTGCCAAGTTCCGTACCAGTTACAGCGAGAAACTCTATGACATCACCGATATGGGTGGACACGTGCAAAGCTATGCACATTCTGCCTCACCTGGCAGTGCATACCTACCCATCATCTTTGAGTTCAACAACACGGGGGATGTTGTTCAGGGCAGCTATGCCGAGATTTTCCTGATCACTGATGAAAAGAAGAATGCTATGACCATACCACTTACGGCACTCACCGAGGAACAAGGCATACACTATATTTATATTCGCGTGGACGAAGATGGATACCGCAAGCAAGTGGTCACCCTTGGCCAGAATGACGGTGTACGCGTAGAGGTACTCCAGGGATTGGAAGGTGGCGAAGAGGTTGTGGTAAAGGGTGCCATACAGGTAAAACTGGCCTCTGCAAGCAATGCTATTCCTGCACACACTCACAATCATTAATGGTGGATTTTTATGGTTGAAGGCGAACGTAAATAAGGAGAACAATGTTAGACAAGATAATAAAATTCTCGCTGAGTAACAGGATGTTAGTGGTTGTGACCGCACTCATCCTGACGGGAGTGGGTATCTGGAGCACACTTAACACTGAGGTGGATGTTTTTCCCGACCTCAATGCCCCTACAGTAGTAGTGATGACCGAAGCTGGAGGTATGGCTTCGGAGGAGGTGGAGCAACTCGTGACAACACCCATCGAAACAGCAGTAAACGGTGCTACAGGGGTGAGACGTGTTCGTTCGCAGAGTACTAACGGATTTAGCGTGGTATGGGTGGAATTTGACTGGGATACAGAGATTTATCTGGCGCGTCAGATTGTCAATGAGAAACTCTCGGGCATCGGTGAAGTTCTGCCTCAGGGTACCAGTACCCCTGTTATGGGTCCTCAATCCAGTATTCTGGGCGAGATGCTCATTGTCTCGCTCACCAGCGACACCACATCCCTACTCGACCTCCGCACCTTGGCCGATTGGGTCATTCGTCCACAACTGCTTTCAACGGGTGGAGTGGCACAGGTCAGCGTACACGGTGGAGATATCAAGGAATACCAGATTCTGCTCAATCCCAATAAGATGCGACATTATGGCGTTTCGCTGAGCGAGGTGATGGAGGCTACGCGTGGCATGAACGACAACCAGAGTGGAGGTGTCGTATCGGCCTATGGAAATGAATATATCGTGCGTGGCATCAGTTCAACGAACGAACTGGACGAAATGGCTTCGTGCGTTGTACGCAAAGGGGTCAGCGAGGACGACATGATTACCCTGGGGGACATTGCAGACCTCCGCATTGGCGCACAGCAACCAAAGTTGGGTGTAGCCTCAGAGAAGGGACATCCTGCCGTATTGCTTACCGTCACCAAACAGCCCAATACCGGAACTATTGAATTGACTGACAAACTAGACAAGACCTTACACGAACTAACTGAAAATCTGCCTTCTGACGTACATGTCAGCACCGACATCTTCCGTCAGGCAGACTTTATCGATAGTTCTATCAATAATGTCAAGCGAAGTCTGATAGAGGGTGCTTTCTTCGTTGTCATCATCCTCTTCCTCTTTCTGGCCAATGTACGCACTACGGTCATCTCAATCATCACCATCCCATTGGCTTTCCTGGTCTCAGTTATCGTACTACATCTGATGCATATCGGTATCAACACCATGACATTAGGTGGATTGGCTATTGCCATCGGTTCGTTGGTGGATGATGCCATCGTAGACGTGGAGAATGTCTGGAAAAAGATGTTGAACGTTGTACCACAACCATCAAACGATAACTCTTCTGCAACTCTCAGTACCACAGATTCTCTCTCCCCCTTAAAGGGGTTTGAGGGTTATCTCAATCTCATCTATCAGGCATCACGCGAGGTACGTATGCCTATCCTCTACTCTACCCTGATTATCATCACCAGTTTCTTGCCTCTATTCTTCCTAGACGGTATGGAGGGACGTATGCTCATCCCCCTTGGAATAGCCTTTATCACGGCCCTTTTTGCCTCTACGGTCGTGGCTCTGACTTTGACTCCAGTGCTCTGCAGTTACCTGCTGCGTCCACATGACGAGAAGGAGAGCGAGAGCCGTGTGGCAAAGATGCTGAAGAAGGCATACGAAAAGATGTTGGTCTGGGTACTCAGCCACAAGCATTCTTTCCTTGGTGTGACAGCCGTTCTCCTGGTCGGGGCCATCATCACATTCTTTACTCTGGGAAGCAGTTTCCTACCAGGATTCAACGAGGGCAGCTTCACAATCAATATCAGTTCGATACCAGGAATTTCGCTCGAGGAGAGTGACTCCATCGGTCGAAGAGCAGAGATGTTGTTGCTGGAAGTACCTGAAATTAAGACCGTTGCACGTAAGACAGGACGTGCCGAACTAGACGAACATGCTCTGGGGGTCAATGTATGTGAACTGGAGGCTCCCTTTGAACTAAAGGACCGTTCGCATCAGGAGGTATTGGCAGATATCCGTCAACGACTATCTGTCATCGTGGGGGCAAATATCGAGATTGGCCAGCCTATCTCACACCGCATCGACGCTATGCTGTCGGGTACACAAGCCAGTATTGCCATCAAACTGTTTGGTACGGATCTCAACCGCATGTTCAATCTCGGTAATGAGATCAAAGAGGCTATCGAGGATGTGCCAGGCATAGCAGACCTGAATGTCGAACAACAGGTTGAACGACCGGAGTTGAAGATTCGTCCTCGCCGTGAACTCCTGGCTCGTAATGGCATCACCATGCCCGAGTTCAACGAGTGTATCAGCGTGGGTATGGCCGGGGAAACTGTATCGCAGGTTTATGAAGGAGGACGCAGCTACAACCTCGTAGTTCGTTCTGCCGAGAACGAGATGCCCTTCACCGACTTTCTTATCTCCTCAGCAGAGGGTAAGATGGTGCCTCTGAGCACGGTTTCAAAGATAGAATCGTCTGCCGGCCCCAACACCATCAATCGTGAGAATGTGCAACGCAAGATAGTCATTTCTGCTAATACGAACGGACGAGATGTGGGTAGCGTTGTGGCAGACATCCAAAAGCGATTGGGCAACAAGATCACCTTACCAGAAGGATACCGCATTGAATATGGCGGGCAGTTCGAGAGCCAGTCACGTGCTAGTCGTATGCTCTCCTGGCTCTGCATAGGTAGTCTTGTCATCATCCTTTTACTGCTTTACATGCAGTTCCGTGACCTGAAGGACAGTCTCACCATTCTACTCAACCTACCTCTTGCCCTCATTGGTGGAGTCTTTGCCATAGCACTCACTACAGGCGAGGTCAGTATTCCCGCCATCATTGGCTTCATCTCACTCTTTGGTATTGCCACACGAAACGGTATGTTGCTCATTACCGAATATGGCAATCGGATAAAGGAAGGGGGCTGTACGCTTCGTGAGGCCATCATACAAGGCTCACTGTCACGCCTCAATCCTATCCTTATGACTGCTCTCACCTCTGCTCTGGCTCTCGTGCCCTTGGCCCTTGGTGGTGATCTCCCAGGTAACGAGATTCAGAGCCCTATGGCCAAGGTAATACTGGGAGGTTTGATCTCCTCTACCCTGCTCAATGCTTTCATCATACCTATTGTCTACGAATCACTTCGTAAACGCAAAACAACTAACAAGTAGAAACATGCGCAAGATATTCATTACAGCACTATTCATTATCCCTGCCACAATACATGCTGACAGGATAGATTCACTGCTACAGGTAATACAGAGCAACAATCTGGAACTGAAAGCACTTTCATGTGAGAATCAGTCACGTCAGTACGAAATGCAAAGCGAAAACAAAATCGGAGGTCCTACGGTAGAATATAGTCCTTTCTATACGAGAGGGGTGCACGGCATAGCCAGTAGCGAACTGATTGTATCACAGGAGTTTGAATTCCCCACACGCTATTCACAACGTCGTCAGCAGATCAAATTGCAGACAGAGGCAGACGATAGTCAATGGGAAGTAACAAGACGCCAGATTCTGCTTGAGGCACGACTGATTTGCTACGACATCGTGCGTCAGGATCAATTGATTGAATTACTGAACGAAAGATTGAAGCAAGGAGAGAATACCACCATACTGATACAAAAAAGATTGCAAGTGGGTGACGGAACGGCACTGGAACTGAACAAGGCACGCCTGGAACAGATGCAAACAGCACAGCAACTGACTGAAGCTAGAAACGAAAGACTGAGACTGGCAAAACAGTTGCAGATACTCAACGGAGGAAAGGAAATAGAGGCAGGTCATCTATCCTACCCTACCCCACTTCAAAACCATGAGATTAATCTTGGAGAACTGACACCTTATACCACAGAAAATCTTCCCGAAATTGCACAAGCAGAGAAAACGCTACGAGCCTCACAAAACAACGAGCGTCTGACCAAGCAAGAATGGTTGCCTAATATTTCAGTGGGTTATCGCAGAAATACTGAAGAGAATGTCAAACTGAATGGATTTATGATTGGGGCTTCGTTTCCTCTCTTCAGCAATGCATCAAAACAGAAAGCTGTGCGCAAACAAATCGAGGCGGATAAACTACGCCTGGATAAGACTATCCAAGAGGCAGAAACGATGCAGAAGACACGCTACGAGGAACTGGAACTCATGCACAGTGTGTTAGATCATAGCGACACAAGCCTTCTTCATGAAACTCTTACTTTATTAGACAAGGCATTACAGCACGGTCAGATTTCTGCCCTGGAATACTACATAGAGTGCAACGACATTTATGAAAAGCTTACAAATCACATCAACATGCACGCCGAGTTTGTAAAGCTATATACCGAACTGTATCTCAGATAGATAGATTCAGGGACCAATTAGAGGCGTATAGGTCAAAATAGATACCTATACGAAAAACAACGGAATTTGACTTGTTAGGCCTATTAGGACAATTGATGCTTATCTTCTTCCAAAAGACAAAAGTACGCCTGCCTACACAATGTAGACAGGCGCTAATTATAATAATTAAGTCTATTGTCTATTCTTAGAATACACCCTGAGCCATCATAGCCTTAGCTACCTTCATGAAACCAGCAACGTTAGCACCCTTCACGTAGTTTACATAGCCATCAGCCTCAGTACCATACTTCACGCAGTTGTCGTGAATGTTTTCCATGATCCAAAGCAACTTAGCATCAACCTCCTCTGAAGTCCAGTTGAGGCGCTGTGAGTTCTGTGCCATCTCAAGACCAGATACTGATACACCACCAGCGTTAGAAGCCTTACCGGGAGAGTAGAGAACCTTAGCATCCTGAAGAACCTTGATAGCATCGGGAGTAGTAGGCATGTTAGCACCCTCAGCTACTGCAATAACACCATTAGCAACAAGTGCCTTAGCAGCCTCTTCGTTCAACTCATTCTGGGTAGCACAAGGAAGAGCGATGTCTGCCTTCTCAAACCAAGGCTTAGCACCTGCTACATACTTAGCGTTGGGGTATTCCTCAACATACTCCTTAATACGGCCACGCTGTACCTGCTTCAAGTCGAAGATATAATCGAGCTTAGCGCGATCAATACCATCGGGATCGTAGATATAACCGTCTGAGTCAGACATGGTCATTACGGTACCACCGAGCTGCAGAACCTTCTCAGCTGCATACTGAGCAACATTACCTGAACCAGAAATCAATACCTTCTTACCAGCGATCTCCTGACCCTTAGTCTTCAACATTGCACGCAGGAAATATACGGTACCATAACCTGTAGCCTCAGGACGAATCAGTGAACCACCAAACTCAAGACCCTTACCGGTCAATACACCCTGGAACTGACGGCAGTACTTCTTGTATGCACCGAACATATAGCCTACCTCACGACCACCTACACCGATATCACCAGCGGGAACGTCGCAGTCAGGACCAATATGACGATAGAGCTCCAACATAAATGCCTGGCAGAAACGCATAACCTCTGCACTAGACTTACCACGAGGGCTGAAGTCAGAACCACCCTTAGCACCACCCATAGCGAGAGTGGTCAGAGAGTTCTTGAAGGTCTGCTCAAATGCCAAGAACTTGAGGATACCCAGGTTTACAGACTTATGGAAACGAATACCTCCCTTGTAGGGACCAATAGCATTGTTGTGCTGGATACGGTAACCCATGTTGGTCTGTACATTACCCTTATCATCAGTCCAAGTAACACGGAACTGGTAAATACGATCGGGAATACAAAGACGCTCGATAAGGTTTACCTTGTCAAACTCGGGGTGCTTGTTGTACTCCTCTTCGATAGTTCCAAGAACTTCTTCTACTGCCTGATGATACTCGGGCTCATTGGGGAATCTGCGCTGCAGATCGGCCAGGACTTGTTTTGCGTCCATAATCTTTTTACACTTTGTTTTTAGTTCAAATTTGAGGCTTGCGCCCCTTTATTCTCTCATTTTCGTCACAAAGTTAAGGAAAAAATTTCAATCTGCAAACATTTTGCGCATTTTTTATATCAAATTGTTACATTTATATTCTCACTACATTATATATTTTACGCGAGAGTCAGATAAAAAGTGATTTTTGTGAAAAATTGGCAATTTATAAAACCAAATCAAAATACTAAATAGCAACCAGAAATGTCATAACTGCTTACATAATGACAAAACAAACACATTACAACCTATCTAAATGCCAAATCACAAATTTCTATATATGAGCTTTGTGAGACAAACATTATTTGTGGCATGTATTAATGTCTGTATGCTTACATTGAAATATTTTAGCATTATTATTTGCATACATGATTTTTTCTTCTTACATTTGCATAGAATTCCAAAAAACAAAGCAAATAATGAGCAAAACGATAAGTATTCTACATGACAAAGGTGGCGTGGCTAAGACAACCACCAGCATTAATCTAGGCACCGCATTATGGTTAATGGGCAAAAAAGTACTGATGATTGATGCAGATAAACAATGTAATCTTACCATGATCTTGGATCGTACAGCCATTTCAGAACACCCAGACGGTACTCTGTATGAATGGATGAGGAGAGAACAAGACACACCACCTATCTATACACGTTACGAAGGCCTGGATTTTATACCCAGTTGTCGTCAAATGGCAGGACTGGAGAATGAGTTGGTCAACAAGAAAGCACGTGAGAGAATACTGAGCAGACTGCTTGACTCTGTGGACGTTACGGGCGAAAAAGTAAGAGATGAGTACGACTTTATCATCATTGACTGTGGTCCTGGATGTGACACCATGGTCAACACCAACGCACTGTTGGCAAGTGACGGAATAATAGTTCCAATGTTCCCAGAAAGCCTGTCCCTACACGGCGTTCCTACCATTCGTCAAGCTGTTAAAGAGATTAATGAAGAACTGGATGGAAATGTAGAGATAATTGGTTATCTTTTAACACGTTACAACTCAACAAAGCGACTCCATAAGGACATCATGCACGAATGTCAGAACATCGACATTATGGGAGGTCCACTCCTGCCTATCAAGATAAGGGAGTGCGTACGTTGTGCAGAAAGCGTAGCGAACGAAATGAGCCTTTTTGAATATGAATCAACCTCAACTGCAGCTGACGACTACATGAGACTAGCAGAATATCTCTGTGGCGTAACCAAGAGAAACAAAAAATTCACACCAGAGGTCTGGGGAAAGAAGGCCAATGATGCCCATGAACAGCTTATAAACGAAAGGAATGAGCAATAACAACCTAAAAACAACACATTAATAATATGGCTACAAGAAAAATCAAAGCAAATATCGCTGACATGATGCAAAATGCATCTGAAAATGTACAACCACGTCCACACCACCCTACTCCAGAAGAAATTCACGAAGAATTGAGTGAATCTCTCTCCCCTACCCCACTCCAACAACAAACAGAGGTCAAAAAAGGACGTCCATTTGCAGGAAGAACATTACAAACACGTGGTGGTAAACAAGTAGCATTTGACAAAGATGATGATGAAGCACTGTATTTAGCCAGTTATCGTACAGGACATTCACAGAAAGATATCATACGTACTGCCGTTCACGAATTCCTTCGTAAATATTACGATGGAAATACATTGAGCGATACAGCACAAAGAATGATAGACGAGTATGTAAAGAGTACCAGCATTTGATTTTGTCGATAAAAGATTTTTACAACAATTATATGTATACCCTACACTACCCTATAAAGCATTCGTAAATACAACATAATTTACAGCATTACTACATTTAATAATACATTAATGCGTTCATGTATACAGTCACGCATTAATGTATTTTTTAATATTTATATTCTTACATTTATTTTTGTCTACATTGTCGCATTGTTATATTGGTTATTGTAGGCATTAGTTATTGTATTAATGTGTATATGGTTTATTGTATTAATGTGGGTAAATATTAATGCGTTTATGTGTACATTATTCAATGTAACGGTTCATGCTGTAGACAAATCTATTCATTTGCACGTATTGTTTTAGAAAAGTTCTGTCTCAACAAAACTGCTCTGATAAGGAAGTAACATAATGGTAAATGTGATGTCATAATTGCAGCATTGTAGCATGTACGAATTGAATAATGTAATAAATGTAAGATTTGTATATTTAGAATTGCAAGCAAGAGGGGGCAGTAGTTAAAATGAACAAGTATATTATCACTATTTTCAATGCAAGCATTATTGCATGTTTTAATGCACAAATGATATATTGTTATAATTAAGGAATACTTTGAATAAAGGAAAAAATAAGATCTAGGAGATAAAGATTATAGCATATATTTTGTAATGAGGTAATCAACAAAGTGAATTATACCTACTCGAACAAACACCGTACAGTGTACGTATAGCGTTCGTATAGCTTACGTACGTGTACGAAGAATATACGGTGTTTATACGTAGAAAACACGTGTTCACATAATGATTATAGCCAGGTTAAACAAAGTACATACAATCAAACTATAAAATTTATGAAAGTTAAAATAGCACGCAATGGAAACCTGGCTAAAAATGAATAAAGATAGGGTAGGTATAAGAAAAACTCATTATAAGCTTTTATAACAAAGAACTACGTGGTAGAGTTAATAGAAGTCATTTTAAGCCATCAGAGTTAAAAACAAGGGGGTAGGGCTGGAAAATCTCATTTTAAGGCGTTAGAACAAAGAAAAACAGGGTAGGGGTTAGGAGAAGTCATTTTAAGCCGTTAAAATTAAAAACAATGGGGTAGGGACAGAATACACTTCTATTTTTCATCAACACGAATGTAGGATGATAGTAAGATGATACATCAGGATAAAAAAATTATCATAAGGACATTCGAAAGTATAAACACATAAGACGACGAGAAAATGAACTCATGAAAAGTAATGCTAAAAGGGTTTGGTCAACTGAACTGTTTCAAACAATTAGCTTTATAAATCTAAATGATACGGATTATTGTTCGTGAAGTTCCTTAATATATTACTGATTTCCTAAAAATAGTACTAGATCTCACAAGAAATGTTACTTATTTCACAAGAAATGTACTAGAAGTTCTCTAAAATCAAAAGCTATATCTCTTATAATCAACAAGTTACATGGTTCTATATATAATATTAATAATTAAAAAATTAAAGAAAGATTATCTTTTCTGTTTTGTAAAAATTATCTTTATTATATATAGTTTGATGTAATGAGTTGATTTTCAGTTAGTTTAAAACACGAATTAGAGGACTTTGGGAAGATTATTTGTGGAAAATACGAATGTTGGTTGCGGAGAATGTGTACATATTTAAATAAAACAGGGAACACTTCTTGTTTTTTTAGTATAATCTTATTTATAGATGCTTCTGAACGATCAATTTTACGGATTATTGCCATTATTGCATTTGGTTATTGCTGTTTTGTAGTGTATCATGATCACTTGTTTGGTTTGTTCCCTTTCTCCGCAAATATAACTATTAAATGAGGGTTGATAACAAGATAATGTTCCTGTTCTCCTCTAAAAAACCATTGTATTTTACTTAAAGTATTACTTGTACACTTTATCTTAATTATTTAGTTATTAAATAAATACTGAACATTAATAATAATCAAATTGTACTTTTCTGAGTATGCAGTAATTCTTTCTATTATTTGTGGACTTTGGGAACATTTCCGAATAATATGCTAACTATTTGAGGATATTATAAAGATGTATTAGCGGACTTTACGAACATTTGTTGGAGTAGATTTAATGTAAACTAACGCGAACTGTGAGTTTTTAGCGGACTTCGTGAACATTATTACTTTAATTTTGGGAAGAACAGGTACATTTTTTTATTTATATCCTGGACAAAGTAATCGTTTTTTGCGGAGAAAGGTAACACTATTTGCGGAGATAAGTAACATTGTTACATGTTTTGACCTATTGATCATGCTATTTTCCGTTTCTCCCACAATTTTTTTTCAAATTTTATGACCAGATGATACTATTTTCCTTCTATACGTTCAATATCTTTAATTTTGGCTCCATAGAATATAGAAAGTAATGTTTTAACGAAAATAATGTATAATACTGATTATGAATAAGTTATTGTAAAATGTTTTGAGGAACTAGCGAACATCTTGTTGCGGACTTTGTGAACACTTTGCCTTTATATAATAAATAATGTACGCGCGCGCATGTACATATTATTTATATAGGGTAGGGTGGATGTTTCTCATTCTACACTAAGACAATCATTGTTATATAGAGTGATGAGTGAAGACTTATTAGCTGAACCATAGAAAATCTTTTAGCGTAATGATTGAAAATGTTTTTGCGCATTATGGGATGATTAATTAGAATATATGCTGAACATTGATTAGATAATATGACGTACACTCTCTTGCGGACATTAAGAACATTGAATTGCGGATATTACGAAACATTTTTTGTAGACTTGGATATTTTTTTCCTCATAAATTTGGTATTATTAGGAATTTACTATACTTTTGCTCTCGATTTAATTCTCTTCATATACGACTAACTAATTAGTAAAATGGCAACGAAGGAAAAGTCCTCAGCATCAAAAAAGAAAAGTCCTCTGGTAAGTAAGAACAATGAGGTTGTACAGTCTTTCAGTGAGAATGGTGCTCCTGAGTTTGTGAAAAACCCAGTACTCTACACCCAGGTCAGAGGTAATTTTTCGCTTGTTCAGACAAGTTTAATGATTGCTGTTGTATCTCAATTACAGGATAGGATTAACGAGCGTATTGGTTCTGGTAATCTTCAGGGATCACTATTTCGTCCAGAGGATTTCACTGGTAATCTTCTTCAGTTTGAGATACCGCTGAAGGATTTGGGCATCAGTCCAAAGAAGTATGGTGAACTGGAAGCTGCCAAAGAGGGTCTCCTTCACATGGATATGACCTACCGTAGATATGACGAAAAGGAGAAGCGTGAGTATCTTGATACCGTTAATATCTTCCATAAGATCTCCATTCCTGTAGTTGATGAAAAGGCAGATGGTACCAAGATTGCTTATAAGGGAGGATCCCGCAGAGCCGGTTTCATGAAGATTGAAATGGTTGATGAGTGTGCACGTGACATTCTGAATCTGCGTCTCGGTTACAGTGAACACTTGAAAGATATTGCCCAGTTGTGTCGTAGTCCTCGTACTCCTCGTCTCTATATGTACCTCAGTGCTTTTAGAAAATATGGTGGTTGTACAATGAATTATGTAGATCTGAAGGAGTTCTTTGGTTTGCTAAAATTTACCCAGGATCATAAGAAGATTGTATCAAACCAGTATAAATATTTTGCTGCATTCCATCGTGATGTGCTTGATCCTGCACAGAAGGAAATGAAGAAACTGAGTGATGAAAACAAGGTGGAATTCTATTTTGAGTATGAACCTATCTATCCTCGTGGTGTTCGTCGAGGTGATCCTGAGAGTATAAAATTCACTATCATTGAGGGACAGTTTGGCAAAATCCATAAGCAATTAAAGAAGGATGGACGTGTGCATAGCGACTTAATTTCGCGCTACAAACTACAACCAGATGAGTGGGAGAAACTTGAACCGCTGCTTCAAGGCATTGATATTTCAGATGAGTTGGAGCGTATTGATACCCTTTTGGAAGAGAAAAAACCAAAGGTCGTACATGCATATGTTACCAAAGTCCTCTACAATTATCTGCTGGAAAAGCAGGTTGACCATGTGGATGAAGTCACTCCATTTGATGAAATTCCTCAGCGTCCATTACGTCCGAAGATCTCTGATGTACAACGCAGATGCTATAATCGATGGATGGAATTATGCAAAGAAAGGCTTGGTGAGCAGTTCTTCAGCACATTCATGGACCCTCAATATTGCGATATTTGGATGGTAGATATTCATCACAAGTGTGTATATGTGGCTGTTCCAACATCTTTTGTCCAGGAAAAATGGGAAGAAAATGCAGGGCTCATCAGCTCGTATTTTTTCACTGTCTTCGGTAAAGATGCCACTTATAACTTTGTTGTGAGGGATCTTTCAAGTTTTGAGTAGTACATTTTCTATAGTAAAATAGCAATAATAAATCAGATATGAAGTGTCCTGTTTGTGGTAAAGAGATTCAAAATCCCTCTCCATATTGTCCTTGGTGTGGTATAAAACTTCCAGAAGAGGTACTCTCTGAAGAAAAACCTGTTCAGCAATGGCCAGAAGAGGAAAAATCAATTTCTTTTACAATCTATGATGCAAATGATCACAACACAGAAAGTGATGTGTCTTCTTCCAATTCTTCTGTTAATTCTTCATCCAATTATAACAAAACAGGTGAATGGAAGTCTGGGCACATCCTTACTTGTGTCGTTATGCTATTGTTTATTTGTGGTATTGTCACTTCCTTTTGTCTCTATCAAGATAGTACTGAGTCTCGTATGCCCGACTATTCTAAGGTTATAGAAAAGGAGCAAATGGCACAAGAAAAGATGGAGCAGAAGATGTTGGAGCAAAAAAGAGAGGCTCAACGTATCGAGGAAAATCTGAGACGTCAGCGTGAAGAGGAAGAAAAAGCTCAGCAACTTCTACTGGAACAAAGCCAAGAAGAAGTTGCTGAGGATGATGCCTTTTCTGACGATTTTGACAATGACGCATTAGAAGCCAAAATCATCGAGATTCTCGAGAGGTAGGTAAATCTAGTGCATGCTGTCTGAAATTAGGGAGAGCGTAAATTTCCTCTCGTCAGGTTCTGTATGATTTTTGATTCTTTTCCAACTTAGATCAGCGTGCCTTTTTCATCAATTTGCCTTCCTGCCATTTCACTTCAGGATAGGAAGCTTTCAGTTCATTCACTGAGTTTTCAATACCGCTACTGCCAGAGGTTGCAAATGGGTAGACAATCTTGCCCTTCAGGTTAGCTTGCTCAATGAAGGTGTTGATGATGCGTGGTGCAACATTCCACCAAATGGGATAGCCGATGTATATCTCATCATATTTTGAGAGATCCTTCTTCTCTTTCAATGCAGGACGTGAGTTCTTGTCCTTCATCTCTATAGAAGAGCGACTCTGCATGCTACGATAGTCAAGATCCTCACTGGTATAGATTTTCTCAGGAGTGATGGCGTACAATTCTGCATTCTTCTCTTTCGCCAATTCTTTTGCTACACCCTCAGTGATGCCTGAGGCTGAAAAATAAGCCACGATGACTTTCTTTGTCTTGGCTGATGCACTCACTGCAATGAGCAAAATGCTAATGATCGTTAGAATTTTTTTCATGATAATGATGTTTGTGAATAAATAATAGTCGTAAGATTAAGGACGCATGAACATCATGCGATTAGCTCCTTCATTGCTATTTCCGTTAAAGGTGTCGAGCCAAATTTTGAGGTCCTGCATCATCTCCTTGTGATAACGGAAACGTTGTCCGCAACCCCATCCATGACCACCTGAGGGATAGACGTGTATTGAGGCCTTTACTTTTGCCTTCTTCAGGGCAAGATAGTACTCTGCACTGTTTCGTGGAGGTACAAGAAAATCATCATCGGAAAGCAGGATGATGGCTGGTGGTGTGTCAGCTTTTACCTGCAGATGGTTGCTGTAGAGGTCTTCAAGTTCCTGTGATGCGTTCTCACCGATGATGCAGTTGTGACTGTCCATGTGGGTGTATGACTTGTCCATGGAGATAACAGGGTAGAAGAGAATCTGGAAGTTGGGACGTGTAGCCTCAGGATTGTGTGTGGCAATGGTTGAAGCCAGATGGCCTCCAGCTGATGATCCCAGCACACCTACCTTCTTTGGATTGATTCCCCACTTCTCTGCATTCTCACGAATGACACGTATAGCCTCAGTTGCATCGCTGATAGGAACCTCAGTTACTCCCATAGGCATACGGTAGGAGAGGACAATTGTAGCAATACCTTGCTTGGTGAGATGACCAGCCCACTCGTGACCTTCGGCACCATTGGACAGTACACGATATCCTCCACCAGGAATGACCAGAATGGCCATGTCTGTTTTTACAGAGTCTTCAGGAAGATAAACACGGATAGCAGGTTTGAAATTACGTTCTTGGTCGTTGTAAGGCTGAGTCTTGTCCAGACCATTGCTGTTGGGTAGACCGTTAGGCCATAAATCAATGTCAATCGTTTTGGCTTGTTGTGCATGGCAACCAAGCATTGCTCCAATGAACAATAGAGATAGAAATAGTCTTCTCATGGTGTTGTTGTATTAGGTTAATTGATTTCAAGTTTCCTTGTTGTAGGAACTTGTCTTATAGTTAATTATTGTTCCCCCTCCCTAAAATGGGAAGGGGAAATTATCGTAGTGAAATGAATTCACCTTGTATATTTACAATGTGTGGCACGAACTTCCATCAAAGCAGTGTGTACACACTTTGCACTTGGGTAGACCAATAGCCTTGACAATAGTCTCCAGTTTAGTGAACTGCAGGCTGTCTAACTTCAGACGACGAGCAATCTCTGCCACCATACGTTTGTATTCGGGTGAGTCGGTAGTTGCGTATGCCTTTAGGCGATCCTCGGGGATACGGATGTTTTCTGCGCTGTTGGCATCAGCCAGCATAGTGGCTTCATCCTTACCTGTCTCAAAGTCCATGATGACACGACGTGCAATGAGTTCCAATTCGCTCTTTGAGGCAGAGAAATTAACGAAGGGGCAAGCATAAATCAGGGGAGGACAGGCGATACGCATGTGTACTTCCTTAGCGCCGAGTTCTTTGAGAATGGCCGTGTTTTCGCGCAATTGAGTACCACGAACGATACTGTCATCGCAGAAGAGGCAACGTTTACCCTCAAGCATCTCCTTGTTGGGAATCAGTTTCATCTTTGCCACGAGGTTACGCATTTCCTGATTAGCAGGCATGAAACTGCGGGGCCATGTGGGAGTGTACTTGCTGATACAACGTTGATATGGCACCTTATGTCCGGCAGCATAACCCGTTGCCATGCCAAGTCCACTATCGGGAATACCACCAGCGATATCAACTTCAGTTGGATCCTCTTCGCCCATGATTCGGCCCGTCTCATAACGCATGGCCTCAACATTGCGGTTTTCGTAGCAAGAGGTGGGAAAACCATAGTAAATCCAAAGGAAAGAACAGATCTGCATCTCCTCGTTGGCGGGTCTAAGCACCTCCATGCCGTTGGCACGCAGACGAACGATCTCTCCGGGTCCCATGTAGTATTTTGTCTCGTATCCCAGGTTGGGGAAGGCTGTACTTTCGCTTGTTGCGGCCCATGCTTCAGTATCCTCGATGGATACTTCATCCTTGGCGTTTCCTGTACGTTGACCTATGACGATGGGTGTGCGTCCCCACTTGTCACGAGCACAGATGATACCATCCTCTGTGAGTAGCATCAGAGAGCAGCTACCGCTGATACGATTGAAAACATTTTCGATTCCCTCTACGAAGTCTTTACCTTTTATAATAAGAAGCCCCACCAGCTCGGTAGGGTTAATCTTACCGCTGGAGAATTCGCTGAGGTGCATGTTCTCTGCCAGCAGTTCTTTTGCAATTTCTTCCTGATTGTTGATTTTGGCAACGGTCACCAGTGCGAATCGTCCCAGGTGTGAGTTCATCAACAGAGGCTGAGCGTCTGTGTCGCTGATAATACCGATGCCGCTGTTACCTGTGAACTTGTCGAGTTCTGATTCGAATCGTGTACGGAAGTAGGTGTTTTCAAGATTATGGATGGAACGGTAGAAACCGTCGTCCTCCTGGTTGAAAGTTGCCATACCTCCTCTACGTGTACCTAGATGAGATTGATAATCAGTACCGTAGAAAAGGTCTGCGATACATTTTTTGCTTTGGATTGTGCCGAAAAAGCCTCCCATAAATGCAATTTTAAAAGTTTATCTTTTTACACTTTACAGCCTTAGACTGTATTTAGAGCGAAATGTCAGGTTCGCCCCATACCTTATTTTGATTACAAAGATACAAACTTTCTTTATAAGAATAGGATAATATATTCCAAAAAGTAATCCGAAATTTCATTTTTTGCATCGTTTTTGCTCTATTTAGTGAAAATAACGCTAAAAATGTGTATCTTTGTAAACCAAGTACGTAATCTAATTATCATTGATGAAAAGTCCTATTTACAAATATATTTCTCTGAACCTTCTGTTGCTATTCATCCCTTTGGCGCCGGTTTGGTCACAGACACAACTCGCTTTCCCGGGTGCACAAGGGTGGGGACGCTTTGCTACTGGTGGCAGATACGGACAAGTCTATCATGTCACAAACCTGAATGACTCTGGTACAGGATCCCTACGCGATGCTGTGTCACAGCCCAATCGTATTGTGGTTTTTGATGTGGCAGGTGTCATCCATATCAGTTCGCGTATCTCGTTTGCCAAGAATTTGTATGTAGCAGGTCAGACCGCTCCCGGAGAGGGAATCACAGTCTATGGTGATGGTGTTACGTTCTCTGCCGCTGATAATCTGATATGTAGGTATTTGCGTGTTAGAATGGGGCATAGCGGAACGAGTGGCAAGGACTGTGCCGGTGTGGCTCATGGCACCAATATGATCTTTGATCACTGTTCTTTTTCCTGGGGTCTGGACGAAACCTTCAGCATCAACAGTGACGGAAAGGGGGACTTGGGTAATATCACCATCCAAAACTGCATCGTCGGTCAAGGGCTAATGACTCACTCTGCCGGAGGTCTGATCCAGGCAGACAATATCACGCTCTATCGCAATTTTTATTGCGACAATTCTACACGCAACAACAAGGTGAAGGGTAAAAATCAGTATGCCAACAATATCGTTTATAACTGGAATAATGGAGCCTATATCATGGGTGGTGACAGCGAGGGTCAGTCATACTGCAACATTCAGGGCAACCTCTTTATCAATGGCCCTTCGGGAGGTGGAGCTGCCTTCACGGGTGGCAATGCCAATTTCCATTTCTATGGTGATGATAACTGGCAGGACCGTACCGCTGACGGCAACTTACAACCTCAGCTTGTCACTGACTATTCGGCATCAGATCGTCAATCCGTTCCCTATAGTTACCCCACATTGCCTCTTGTTTCTGGTAAGCAACTGATCACAGAGCTCCTTCCTACAGTAGGAGCATCGCTGCCTTATCGCGATATGACAGATTGCTACATGATAGATGAGGTGATGAGTTATGGCATAAAGGGTGAATTGATAGCCAATGAAGGTAGTTTGCCTTATGGCATACCCAGCAGTTGGAACGTCTACAAAGGCGACAAACGTCAGGACAAGGATGGAGATGGTATGCCTGATTGGTGGGAAGAGATGAATGGCACTGACCCTGGAAAGAATGACGCTATGACCCTCTCTTCCAATGGTTATGCCAACATCGAGAACTATATCAACGGCATTGATCGTGAGCAGTCGCAGTTCTATCTTCGCCAACCCATGTTGCCAGAGATAAGCCATTCCACCACTACTAGTCTGACCCTGACCTGGGCAGATTATACTGATGGTGAGGATGGTTTTGCTATTGAGAGTAAGGATGATTCTGGACTTTGGCAGTTTGTTGGGAAAGTAAGTTCTAACGCCAACTCCATGAAAATCACCGGTCTTACCCCTGGCACTGAATACGTACTGCGCCTTCGTGCTTTTGCTGAAAAGGATGGGATGGAACAGTATTCCGATTACTCTAGCACCATCTCTGCGAAGACTCGTCCCGAAGTGGTAGGTATTCTCGACATTGATACTTATGAGCCACAATACACGTGGACCTCTGCTGTCAGCGAGTGGACAGAGCAGGGTGAGGGCTGGAAGGAAGGTATTCCTTGGTCCAACGAGGGAGCAAACGGCGTGCTGTTTGATGTGAACGAAGATGCCTCCCTCACGCTGAATGCTACCGTTACTCCGTCAGAGGTGGTCGTAACGGGTGAAGGTATGTTTACCATTGAGGGTTCCGGTTCAATTGCGGGCCAATCCACTTCGGTCAATAAAGGTGGAACTGGCACTCTTGTCCTCAAGACCAAGAATACCTATCAGGGTGCCACTGTGCTGCATGATGGGTGCATAGAGTTCTCGACCCTCAAGAATGGTGGTGAAGCATCTGGCATTGGTTCGTCACAGGAATTTGCTCAGAACTGGGTGATGGATGGTGGCATCTATCGTTACACGGGTCCTTCAACTCAGACCAATCGTTCTGCCCAGTTGCTTGCACCCACTACGTTTGAGATTTCCAACAAAACTACCACCGTACAGATGAATGGCAGCATTGAGGGTAAGACAGATTTTACCCTGAATGGTCTGGGCAAGATGCAGGTGTCCAATCCCGGATTCTTCAAATATACCGGTTCGACAATTCTGCGTGGTGGTGAACTGTTTCTCTCCACTGTCGAAGCTTCGAAGGGTGGGGTAGGGACTTCCTCTGGCGTAGTGCTGGCAGGTGGAACCTTGTCCACCAAGGGTGAGAATGAAACCTACGAGACCTACTCATTTCCCATTACTGTCACAGACGGAACCTCGTCAGTCTTTGCTCCACATCGTAACTGCTATATCTCAAGCACGGTCAGTGGTAGTGGTCGTCTTCAGTTCAATATCCCTTACGTGCGCGAATATATAAAAGGTAATTGGACAGCTTTCAATGGTCGTTTGACGGCTAACGCCTTAAGTTCGGGTAATCTGTTCTTGGCAGAGAAGAGTTTCAATATGCCCAATGCTGTAGTCGTGCTGAAGAATGGTGTTCGAGCATGTTGTTGGGACACCAATGGTGATGCTACTTTGGGAGGTCTTTCTGGAGATGCTGGCACACAGTTGTGTGGTTCATCCAAACAGCAGAATGGTTTTACCTGCTCATGGCACATTGGCGGAGCAAATACTGACGAGACCTTTGCCGGTGTAATCAACAATTATAGTTGTTCGGGATCTGGCCATCAAGGCACCGTCAGTATCGAGAAGAAGGGTAAGGGCTATTGGCGTCTGACGGGTCAGAACGAATATAGTGGCACGACCACTGTCACAGCAGGAAAACTAATTGTCAACGGAGTACACAAGGGCACTGGAGCCTTCACCGTGGCAAGTGGTGCTACCCTTTGTGGACAAGGCACTATTCCTGGTGCTGTTACGGTGAAGAAGGGAGCAATCTTACAGGCTGGTGATTCGCTGATTGGTTCCAGGAAGTTCTATCTTCAGGGCAAGACCACGTTGCAGTCTGGGTCTAAGATATATGTGATGATGCGTTGTGCATCAGATGCTACCAGTATCATTACCAACCACATCGACGCTTCTGATATCAGTCTAGGTACAGGAGCCACGCTGGAGATCAATATGGATCAAGTGGCTGATACATTGCCAGTTGGCAAGACCCTTCGTGTCTTCACTTCTGCCTCTAAGGTCAGTGGCAAATTCCTGAAAATTGTGCCTGAGCGACCTTCTGACACCCAGGTGTGGGATACTACGGACCTCTATACTAAGGGAGTAATCTATGTACGTTCGTCTGCTGATGAGACAGCCATACAGCATCCTCTTCCTCAAGGCGATGACGCAACTGTTCGCTATAAATTGGATGGCACACAGGCCTCTGTTTCTCTTGGAAGAGTTCAGATTTTGAAGGATGCTCATGGTGTGAGGAAGGTCTTGACCGAGCGATAAGAGTTTTACAGATAAACAACACATAATCAATCTATATAGTATGAAAAAAAGTCTTAAACTTGCTTTGCTGGCATTGACATGCTCTCTGAGCGCAAATGCCCAGAACCCATTTCTTCCCCTTTGGGAATACATCCCAGATGGCGAACCTTATGTCTTTGAGGATCCCGACAAGCCCGGTGAGTATCGCGTTTATGTTTATGGTTCGCATGACAGTGCCATCAAGGAATACTGCGGTTACGAACAAGTGGTTTGGTCTGCCAATGTCAACGATCTCACCAACTGGCGCTATGACGGTATTGGTTTTAAGTCGGACAAGGATGCCAATGGCAAATTGCTTCGCCCTGATGGTCGTGGTGATATGCTCTATGCTCCCGATGTGACTGAACGCGTCGAGGCTGATGGTACCAAGACCTACTACCTCTATCCCAATAACCAGGAGGGAGGACGTCAGGGTATGATAGCCAAGTCAAAGCGTCCCGATGGTCCCTTCGAGGTATGTAACTGGAGCAAGACCAATCCACGTGAGACTGATGGCGTACTGCGTTTCGATCCAGGCGTATTCATTGATGATGATGGCAAGGTGTATGGCTATTGGGGGTTTGAGGAATCCCTGGCTGCCGAGCTTGATCCCACTACCATGTGTACGGTTAAGCCTGGTACAGAGATTGTGAAGGACATGATTCCCAATCGCAATCAAGACCAGACCTACCGTTTCTTCGAGGCTTCGTCTATCCGTAAGATTCAGGACAAGTACGTCTTCATCTACAGTCGTTTCACACGTGATGGCGAGAATGACCTGCCTACCTCCAACTATACTTTGGCTTACGCTTACAGCGACAATCCACTCGGTCCTTTTACCTACGGAGGTACCATCATTGACGGACGTGGACTTGAGCCCGATCCTGTCACGGGCAAGTTCCGTCCCACTGCTACCTCTGGTGGCAACACCCATGGCAGCATCTTCGAGGCCAATGGTCAGTGGTGGGTGGTTTATCATCGCCAGACTGGTCTGAACGAATACAATCGTCAGGCAATGGCTGCCCCCATTGAGGTGAAAGTGGAGAAAGGTAAGGGTGGTAAGGTATACATCAGCCAGGGTGAGTACACCAGCGAAGGTTTTGCCATTCAGGGTCTTAATCCGCTGAACCGTACCGCTGCAGGTATTGCTTGCTACTATACTGGTCCTAAACCCTCTGAGAATGAGTATCCCAACTTCCGTCATTATGGTCCATATATGAATCCTACTCGTTTTGACGAGAAGTCTTGTGAGGGTCCTTTCAACCTCAAACTGCCTGCCACACCTGTCGTGAATTGTACCAACGGTTCGGTGCTTGGCTACAAGTATTTTAATTTTGACAAGATGAACAAGGCCGGAAAGGGAACCTTGAAGATGAACATCATTCCACAAGGTATCAAGGGTACTGTCACCGTGATGCTTGGCAGTCCTTATGCTGACAAGGGTGGTGTGGTTGTTGGACAGTTGCAACTCACTGGTAGTGAGAAGAAGCAGCTGACAGAGGTTCAAATTCCCGTCAGTGGATTGCGTCAGAAGAAGGGCAAGCAGGGTCTTTATTTTCTCTTCAAGTCTCCCACTCAGGATGCTTCGCTTTGTGATATCTACGATTTTATCTTTGCAAACTGATGATTCAGCACATCATTGATATTGTTCGGTCGGCATCCTCGTTGATGCTGACCGATACTTTTGAGATTAGTCAGAAGGAGGGTTTTGCCAATATTGTCACCTCCAGCGACGTGGCTGTGCAGGACTTCCTGAAACAGCAACTGGCCACCCTCATACCTGATAGTGGTTTTCTGTGCGAGGAGGAGGATATGCATGACCTCACTCATCCCTATACTTGGATTATTGACCCTATTGACGGCACGGCCAACTATGCCCGAGGCATACGCGAATGTGCCATCTGTGTAGGTTTGAAGCATGGTGATGAGATGGAGAAGGCAGTGGTTTTTCTGCCTCGTACCGGTGAACTATTCCACGCAGAGCGGGGTAGGGGAGCATTCCTGAATGGCAAACCCATTCATGTCTCCAATCGTCCATTTCAGAATGCTGTAATGTGCACTGCTCTGTCTGTGTATCATAAGGAGAACACAGAGGTCTGCTCACGCATCATCTGTGAGACTTTCCTCCAGTGCAACGATATTCGCCGTTTTGGTGCTGCTGCTCCTGAACTGTGCTATCTGGCTATGGGGCGTTGCGAACTGTATTTTGAGTATATCCTCTCCCCTTGGGATTTTGCCGCTGCATCCCTCATTCTGCAGGAGGCTGGTGGTTGTCTCTCGACTCTCTCCGGCGAACCTCTTCCTCTTACCCAGCCCTCGGGTGTCTTTGCTGCCAATTCCCCTGAGTCTCTCCAGCGTTTGGTAGACATTTCTGCCAAGGTGCATCAATCGTTGTAGAAGCGATGGTTTTATCATAATAAAAGGTCGCCCCATTTCGGGGCAACCTTTTATTATTTATATGGATCTAGGTTTTCCTAGGTCTTTCTAGGATTTCCTAGACCTTCCTAGACTTTCCTAGGCTCTCCTAGACTCTCCTAGTCTTTCCTAGTCTTACTTGTTCTTGAAGATCAGCTGTGAGAAGCTGTAGAGACCATACTTCCAAACGGTGAAGTTATGACCCTCGCCGGGGTACTTGATCAAAGTACAGGGTACATCGTTCTTCTCGCAGAAAGCCTTGAGGTTAGCACTGTTGTACATCAGACCATCCTGATCGCCACATACCATCCACAGCAAGGTGTTCTCCTTCTTAGTCTTAGCTACATCGGGGATGAGCTGCTCGGGACGAGCGGTATTGGGAGCAGATGAGAAACCACCTACGTAAGCAAATACGTCCATGTTGCCCAGACCGAAGTTCAGAGACTGACCACCACCCATTGACAATCCTGCCAATGCACGATGCTGCTTGTCAGTATAGACACTGTATTTCTTCTCGATAGCGGGGATAAGACTGCCGATCAGGTCCTTGTCAAATACACCAAAGGCTGCAAATGAGCCCATACCACCCTGACGAGAGTCATCCTTCGAAGCACGACCGTTGGGCATAACCACGATCATAGGCTCTACCTTGCCGTCTGCATAGAGGTTGTCCATGATGATGTTGGGCACACCACCGTCACGTACCCATTCCCACTCGTCACCACCAATACCGTGGAGCAGATACAGCACGCTGTACTTCTTCTTGGGATCATATTTTGGGGGAAGATATACGTTAGCCTTACGAGTGGTACCTACAGAAGCCGACTCATACTCAAAGAGTTCAACCTTACCCTTCTCAACACCTGCACGCTCCTGGTCAAAACCAGCGGGAGCTGCAACATAAGGATCGAAATTGCAATCAGTAGCCTGGGGCATACCAAACATGCCAATCTGAGGCTCCTGAGCCTTGGCTGCAGTGAAACCGCACAATAGTGCAGCAAAGAGAATTGCTTTCTTTTTCATGATAATAATATTAATGTGTTAATAATTAAATATTTACATTGTTATCTCTGTTTCTTTTGTGAGCATTATCCGCTTTTCTTTGAAAATCTCAACATTTTTTGGACACGATTAACCAGAAAAGGTTTATTAGAAGTCGAGTGAGTTTCTATTCTTCGAGCTGCTTGTTGAAGAAAGCGCGTACATCCTTCCAGTGATAGTAGGGTGCCATGTCTGTAGAGACGGGGATGGTGGTCTCTACCTCGTTGTGCAGTATCTTGACCAGGACGTCATCGCTGCCTTTCTTGCTGTAGAACACCAGCTGAACATTGCCTCCCATGGGGGAAACCTTATAATTGCGCCATTGCTGATCAATGGTAAAGAGATCGTCGACGACGGCATCACAGCCCTTGAGGTGCATGATGGCGCACAGGGGAATGAGATTGCCGTCATGGCCAAAACGCAGGGTTGCCGTCTCACCCTTGCCTTCTATGGCAAGATCTGCTCCCTCGATAATGTTCTTCAGCAGGGGACGCGTACTCTCGATGGCTGTACCCTTGTTGAAGGGACTGTTGGCATCGCAGTGGTAGAACCAACTGTTGCCGTTCAACCAGTTCTGATAGAGTTCCTCGGTGGTGAAGATATCGTAGAGACGTATGGGCGTCTCCATGTCCTGCAGGTCAATGGCAACGTCAAAGAGTTGGCTCATCAGCGAATTGGGTGTGTTGAAGGGTGGGGCAAAGAAGGTGGTATCGTTGATCAACTGGGCAGCAAAACGAGTAGCATCTATGCCTCTTGCACAGAAGCGGCTATGATCGGCCTGCCATCCATCCTTGGCATTCTTCAGGTCGTTGTAGCGTTTGGTATGGTAGTTGAGGTAGGACATGTTGGCTCGGCTCGTCTCCCATACGAGGTTCATTGAGGGATTGAGTTCAGTAAGCCTTTGCACAAAGGCACACATGGACAGGGCTACACGCATGGAGGTAGTAGAACGGGCTGAGACACGGGCATTCTTGCCTGTGAAGAGTTCGGGATAGTTGCGATACATACGTTCGGCTATGCCACGATGCTGACGCTGTCCCAGAGGGGCCAGTTCGTCTCCATGAAACTCAGCTTCCTTCCATATCTCCTCCATACGACGGAGCACATCCTTACCCAGTTCGGTCAGTTTGCCTGCCTCGTCAGCGCGACGCAGGGTCATGAGGGGACGTGAATAGTCATAGTCGTTGAGCATATAGCGCGAACCATGACGGCCATAATGGCTGATGTAGAAGGGTTTGTAACCCTTGGGTGCTGGTGTCTGTGCCTGCTCAGGAGCCCTGTAGGCATAGTAAACACCACCTGCGAGGTCAGGATTCTCGCGTATTTCCTCCAATGCCGACTGTTGTGCAGAGAGAGGTAAAATCAGTAGCAGACTGACTGCTGTAAGTAGAATGCGTTTCATGGATTTGTTGGTTATGAAGTTAGTTTTTCTTTTCTATGATTCGATTTAAGGATATTGTTTCCCTCTAAAGGGGGTTAGGAGGTCTTATTCAAGCCTTTCATTGAAAGTGCGATACGTTCGCGGGCATGGTCTACTTCTATGACACGTACAGTGACATGGGCATGTAGTGCAACGATCTCTGTAGGGTCCTTGACAAATCGATCTGCCATTTGACTGACGTGAACCAGTCCTTTGGTGTGAACACCTATGTCTACGAAGGCACCGAAATTGGTGATATTGGTAACAATGCCTGGGAGAATCATCCCCTCGCGCAGATCGCTGATCTCGTGAACATTAGGGTCAAAGGCAAACTGCTTGAGTGGTTCGCGTGGGTCACGACTGGGCTTATCCAGTTCCTTGAGGATGTCCTGAAGGGTGGGCAGTCCTACCTCCTGACTGACATAACGCTGCAGACTGATCTTCTCGCGCTTCTCGCGTGATGACATCAGATCGCTGACAGTACATCCAAGGTCTCGTGCCATCTGCGACACCAGTTCGTATCGTTCGGGATGAACAGCACTGTTGTCCAAGGGTTCGTTGCCCCCATGTACACGCAGGAAGCCTGCTGCCTGTTCAAAAGCCTTGGCACCCAGACGAGGCACTTTCAGCAGTTCGCGACGTGTCTTGAAAGCACCATGTTCGCGACGATAGTCCACGATATTCTGGGCTAGGGTAGGACCCAGTCCGCTGATGTAGGTAAGCAAGTGTTTGCTGGCTGTATTGAGATTCACCCCCACACGGTTCACACAACTGATCACGGTCTGGTCAAGCGATTTTTTCAGTTGCGTCTGGTTGACATCCTTCTGGTACTGACCCACACCGATGCTTGAGGGGTCAATCTTCACGAGTTCGGCCAATGGATCCATCAGTCTACGACCAATAGAAACTGCTCCACGTACGGTCACGTCATAATCAGGGAACTCCTCACGTGCCACTTTCGAGGCCGAATAGATGCTGGCACCATCCTCACTGACGGTATACACCTCTACGTTGTCGGGCATGTCAAGATGCTGTATGAACTCCTCTGTCTCACGTCCTGCCGTACCATTGCCTATGCTTATGGCCTCAATGTGATATTGCTTGATCAGTGTCATCACCTTATTCATGGCCTGCAGGCGTTCGCTGCGAGGTGGGTGAGGATAGATGGTTTCGTTGTGAAGCAGATTGCCCTCGCTGTCCAGACATACCACTTTGCAACCTGTCCTGAAACCCGGGTCAATGCCCATCACGCGCTTTTCCCCAAGTGGTGAGGACATCAGCAACTGCTCCAGGTTACGCACGAAGATACGTATGGCCTCCTCGTCTGCTTTCTCCTTGGAAAGTGCAGCAAACTCGGTCTCAATACTGCCAGATAGCAGACGTTTATAACTGTCCTCTACAGCCTCGCGTACACGGTGTGACGCCTCACTGTTGCCTCTGACAAACTGACGCGTAAGCTGACTCACGGCATCGTCTTCATCCACGGTGATATTGACACGCAATATGCCATCAGCCTCGCCACGACGCATGGCCAGAAGACGATGACTGGAGCATCTGTGCAAGGGTTCGTGGAAGTCAAAATAATCACGGTACTTCTGTCCTTCCTCTTCTTTTCCCTTTACCAAATGGCTGGAGATGGTGGCAGTACGGCGGAATAACTGACGTATGTTCTTTCGTGCTCGTTCATCTTCGCTTACCTGTTCAGCAATGATATCCATAGCTCCCTTTACGGCATCTTCTGCAGTCTCTATGCCCTTCTCCTTATTAATATATTGGTTGGCCTTACGCAGCACGGGTTCACCTGTCTGCAACATCAGCCAGAGGGCCATGGGCTCAAGTCCGCGTTCACGGGCAACCTGTGCTCGGGTACGACGTTTCTGCTTGAAGGGAAGGTAGATATCCTCCAGTTCTGTGGCATCCCAACTCTGCTCAATGCGTTGCTTTAACATATCGGTTAGTTTGCCTTGACTTTCAATGCTTTGCAGAATGAATTCTTTGCGATGTTGTATTTCGCCCAGACGCTCCAGGTTATCACTGACACTGGCCACTTGGACCTCGTCCATTCCACCGGTACGCTCCTTGCGATAACGACTGATGAAGGGTATGGTGGCACCCTCTTCGAGAAGGGCTATGGTATTCTCAACGAGGTGTTCCTTTAACCCCGTTTGCTGAGCAATGAGTTTGGCGAATTTTATTTCCATGGTATTAGGGAGGGGAAATTTGGAATTAGGAGTGATGAGTGATTACTTCATGAATACGAAGTAGACAGCCAGGACAAGACAGACGAGGGCGGCAAGGTGATTCCAGTGCAACTGTTGTCCCTGGAAGAGCACGTTGGCAATGATGCAGAAGATGATGAGGGAGACGACCTCCTGAATGACCTTCAGCTGCATGAGGGTAAAGGGACCACCATTGTCAACAAATCCAATACGATTAGCAGGTACTTGGCAGCAGTATTCGAAGAAGGCAATGACCCATGAGAAGCAGATCACTCCAAACAGGGGCCAGTTGCTGCTGACACCCGTTTCACTCAGCTTCAGGTGACCGTACCAAGCCAGGGTCATGAAGATATTGCTCAGGATGAGTAGTAGGATAGTGTATAGAGCAGACATGGGTACAAATTAAAAATTAAAAATTAAAAGTTAAAAATTAAAAATTGGGTTGGTGTGTTTCTTAAAGTTGTATTGTAAAAATAAGAAATTGGGTTGGTGTGATTTTAAAGTTTTATTGTAATAATTAAAATTTGGGTTGGTGTGTTTCTTAAAGTTTTATTGTAGGTTTCCAGTGATGGAGCACCTTTTCGTGGGTTATGGCATTGGCCTCTTCGGGTGTCAGGATGGGATTGTTGGGATGTACGTTGCCATCCATGTCTGTGTAAGCGTTGCGCCTGCCTTCAAGGTTCAGCACAGTGCCATCCACAAGGCGTGTGTCATATTCTGCAAAACGTGCTGGCCAACCCTTGCTACCCATGTCAGCCCAACCGTTATATCCACGCTTGTCATGGGTGATGGTCTCCTTGTCCACCGTGGTATGTAGCCAGTAGGCAGTAGGAGTGGCCGAGCCCCATGGACGTCCCATATAGTAGGTGACATCGGGTGTCTCGCACTTGATGGTGCAATGATCCATGACGTAACCATACTCCAATGGTACAGACGGAGCGCAGATGTACCCACCCGTGCCACACTGCTGGAAGGTGACCTGGTCGAAAAGTACATCACCCTTGCCACAGATATAGTCGGTACGACCACGGATAACGCCACCCTTGAAATAGAACACACCATGCTGGTTGTTGCTGACATAGGTGTCCTGATAGCCCCAGAGGCAGACATTGTTGCAGATGGTGTGGTTGGAACGGTCGTGCAGGGCAATATTGCGTCCAGTCTTGTCAGCCATGCCACTCTTGATGGTGATGTCCTGGAAATAGCAGTCATGTGCCTCCCTTTCCAAGATCAGCACATCACCATTGCCTATGCCCTCCAGGGGATTGGCTTGCCCAAAACCATTATCCCACGTGGGTGGAGGACAAGTGTTGGTAATGATGGTCTGATCGCGGTCCTCGCCGATAATGCTGACACGTGGTGCACGCAGGTGGAGTCGGGGATCGGGATAGTCCTGGCCGTCTCCCCCCTTGGTCATACCCTGACAAGGTGAAACGTGCACACCCTTTTCGACGAAGATAGTGAAGCGTTTCAGGGTGTCCTTTCGGTCATTTGCCATGGCAAGTGCCTCGCGGATATTTCCATCACGAGGCACCACAAAATCATAGGCGCGATGCGACGAATTTGATTTGACAGTCTTTACCTGAGACACACTTTTTGATGACCTCTGCGCTGAACAAGTAATATTCAGCAGCAGAAGCAATGCGAGGAAAAGGATTGACTGAAGTCTGTTCATCTTATTTGTTCACAGGGTCGAAAGTGAGACCGCAACCCAGTTTCTTGAATATCTTCTGGTCTACATCGCTCAGCATCACGGTGGCATGAACCTGACAGCCATCCAGTCCTGGCAGCGCATCAAGTGCCTTACGGCAATTCTCGTCATGCTCGCTCAGTACAGCCAAGGCCACCAGCACCTCATCAGTGTGCAGACGGGGGTTCTGACCATGTAGCATAGACGTCTTCATGCGCTGGATGGGCTCAATCATGCTCTGTGGGATCAGTTTGGCCTGATGGGGTATGCCAGCAAGATGCTTGGCAGCGTTGAGGATCAGGGCAGCACTGGGACCAAGGAGGGTAGACGTACCGGCAGTCAGTACGGTACCATCTGCCAGTTCTATTGCTGCTGCTGGAGCATCGCCATCCTGTTCGCTACGCTCGCGAGCAGCCACAGTGGCATAGCGGTAGTCTGTTGTCAGCTTCATCTGGCGCATCAGCAACTTCAACTTGTTGATCTCGCTCTGGTTGTTCTTGCCATCAGCCATCTGTACCTTGGCGGCATAGTAGCGACGTATGATCTCCTGCTTGGATGCCTCGCTGCAAATGGCATCATCCGAGATGCAGAAACCTGCCATGTTCACACCCATATCAGTGGGTGACTTGTAAGGACTCTCGCCATAGATACCCTCGAAGATAGCGTTAAGCACGGGGAAGATCTCGATATCACGGTTGTAGTTGACTGTGGTTTTGCCGTAAGCTTCCAGGTGGAAGGGGTCAATCATGTTCACATCGTTGAGGTCGGCAGTAGCAGCCTCATACGCCACGTTTACGGGATGCTTCAAGGGGATGGACCAGATAGGGAAGGTCTCGAACTTGGCATAGCCAGCTTTTACGCCACGCTTGTTTTCGTTGTACAACTGAGACAGGCAGACGGCCATCTTGCCACTACCGGGACCTGGAGCAGTGACCACCACCAGGGGACGTGTGGTAACGACGTAATCGTTCTTGCCAAAACCCTCGTCAGAGTCAATAAGATCGACGTTGGTAGGATAACCCTCGATCAGATAGTGATAGTAGACGGCAACATCCAGTTTCTCGAGACGTGCACGGAACTCCTGGGCACTGCGCTGACCATTGTAATGGGTGATCACTACGCTGCTGAAATACAGGCCGCGAGACATGAATTCATCGCGAAGGCGCAGTACGTCCTTGTCGTAGGTAATACCCAGGTCACCACGCACCTTGTTACGGTCGATATCCTCGGCACTGATCACCATCACCACCTCGGCCTCGTCCTTCAACTGCATCAACATGCGCAACTTTGAGTCGGGCTGAAAGCCTGGCAATACACGGCTGGCATGGTAGTCGTCAATCAGTTTTCCACCAAACTCCAGATACAATTTGTCACCAAACTGTGCTCTGCGTTCCTTGATATGCTCACTCTGAATCTTTAAGTATTTGTCGTTGTCAAATCCTTGTTGCATGGTCTTCGTGTTTAATTCCTGAAAAAATTCCCACAAAATTACATAATTTCGTTCATCCTGCGAAATCGTTTTCAAAACAATAAGCAATTTTTCTCTTAATTATAAATAATGTTAATTCAGATTTGGTCTTATCGTGGATTTTATCTATATTTGCAGTCCATATTTATGTCTAATAGCATGAAGAGACTATTTTACACCGTGGTTTTGCTTATTGCTCCGCTGTTTTGTGCCGGTGCAAATGCCATGACTGGCCGTCAATCTTCGGACGAGGAACCTGAACCTCAGTTTGAGGTTTTCACAACAAAGACCAACGATGATATTCCCTATCGTATTCCTGCCATTGCCACGGCCTATGACGGTACTTTGGTGGTAGCGGCAGACTATCGTTTCACCCGTGCAGACATCGGTGGTGGACGTCTGGATCTTCATATTCGTCGCAGTCACGATAATGGCAAGACTTGGGATGATATTCTGAGACCCTCCGTGATGACAGGTGACGGCAATACTGCCAAAGGACATCAGGAGGCAGGTTTTGGCGATCCATGCCTTGTGGGCGACCTTACCAGTTCGCGTATGCTGCTCATGTCCTGCTCTGGCACTCCAGGCTTCTTTGGTGGCTCGCGCACCCATCATCAGGGATGGGCACATTGGTGGAGCGAGGATAACGGTCTGACGTGGAGCAAGCCTATCTATCAGGACGAGGAGTATATCTACAGCCGTTTTGACCATAGTCAGTACGGTCCTATCCGTGGTTGGTTTGTAGGCAGTGGTAAGATCTGCCAGAGCAGAAGAGTCAAAGTTGGAGACTACTATCGCCTGTATTGTGTAGGAAGCAGTTGTCGACAGGGAAGCAACGAGACGGCCAACTGGGCACTTTATAGCGATGATTTCGGTCAGACGTGGGAATTCCTGGGAGGCTGTGACGTCAGTCCTGTGCCTCGTGGTGACGAACCTAAGGCAGAGGAGTTGCCAGATGGAAACATCCTCCTTTCCAGTCGTACCTCGGGAGGTCGCTATTTCAATATCTTTACCTTTACTGACCTAGAGAAGGCAGAAGGATCTTGGGGCAACAAGTTCTATAGCGGACATGACAATAACGGCGTTGAGTCTCTTGGCAATGCCTGCAATGGTGAGGTGATGCTAGTACCCGTGAAGCGCAACAGTGACAACAAGCGGATGTACCTCCTGCTGCAGAGCGTGCCTTTCGGTAATGGACGTGCCAATGTGGGCATTTATTACAAGGAACTGACGTGCAAGGAGGACTACAGCACACCGGAGGCTATTGCGAAGGACTGGACAGGTCGTCATCAGAGTAGCACTCTGGCCAGTGCCTATAGTACCATGACGTGGCAGCAGGACCATACCATTGGTTTTGTCTATGAGGAAGACACGTATGGCAAGGTAGACGGAGGTGGCTACACCATCATCTATAAGAATTACAGCGTAGAGCAACTTACCGGTGGTGCTTACACCTATAAGCCCATGAATAAAAGAACCCTCAGGAAGATGAATCAAAGCTTGAGGAAAAAATAGACAGCAAATTGAATATCATACAGATAACATCCCTTGATATGCCAGGTGTGGAGGTCTTTGGTACCCTCACCGAGGCTCAGCTACGTAACAGGCTTGAACCGGAGAAAGGCATCTTTATTGCCGAGAGTCCCAAGGTCATTCGCGTGGCCCTTGATGCTGGTTACGAACCACTTGCCCTGTTGTGCGAGGAACGTCATATCAAGGGTGATGCAGCAGACATTATTGAGCGTTGTGGCGACATTCCCGTATATACCGGATCGCGTGACATACTGGCCCAACTCACGGGTTACATCCTCACGCGTGGTGTGTTGTGTGCCATGCGTCGTCCCATGCCCCGACCAGTAGCAGAGGTCGTTCAGGATGCCCAGCGTATCGTGGTGATTGATGGGGTAGTGGATAGCACTAATATTGGTGCCATATTCCGTTCGGCAGCAGCCCTGGGCATTGATGCCGTGTTGCTGACCACGGACAGTTGTGATGCGCTGAACCGTCGTGCCGTACGTGTCTCTATGGGCAGTGTGTTCCTGGTGCCCTGGACATGGATCGAGGGTGACATTCAGCAACTCAATGCCCTGGGTTTCAAGACGGCAGCCATGGCACTCTCAGACAACAGTGTTCCATTGGACGACCCCTGTCTGAAGCAACAACCCAGGCTTGCCCTTGTGATGGGTACTGAGGGAGACGGTTTGCCCATGCATACCATCAGCCATGCCGACTATGTAGTGCGTATCCCCATGAAGCATGGCGTGGATTCGCTCAACGTGGCTGCAGCCTCTGCCGTTGCTTTCTGGGAACTGAGGGCAAGATAATTAATCATGCAAAAAAAATCATTGAAATATAAGACTTATGGCACATGTTAAGGTAATTCACTTGGAATTGGAGGGAAAGCATTACTATTTTGGTTCGCCAAAGGCCATGTTTGACTGTTTTGGCAAGGAGGAATTAGGAATGACATACGCTTCTTTCCACAGTAATGTTCATTTGAAGGAAGGTGTTCCCTATATCAACAGGCGCAGGAAGTACATCGTTCGATTGGGCTCGCTGGTACAGGCTAAGACCAACAGAAGCAACAAATTAGTTGAACGTTCACGTTTACTTGCTGCAGCAGCGAATAACGTACTTCAGCCCACACCTGCTCCTCAGCCAGCTGTTACTCCTCAGCCCACTCCTGCTCCTGCAGTTGCTGCTACTCCTAAGCCCACTCCTGCTCCTGCAGTTGCTGCTACTCCTAAGCCAGAACCAACCCCAACTCAGAAGCGTGGAAAGAAGAAGGACAAGGATATTCCCGAACAGCTCACCTTGTTCTGATTGCCATCATAACCCCCACCTTATTATAAAAACTACAAGACATGATACAAGATTCCAGTCGTATAGCCATCATCTCAGGTCAGCAAAATATCTCATTCTCTGATTTGCTTCGTCACATAGCCGTCTATGCACGCATATCCCCAGTGCAGAAGGGCGAGCGAACATTAATCTTTGCTGACAACAGTGTAGGTTGGATATATGCCTTTTACTCTATCTGGGCAAACGGAGGTATACCCGTGCCTGTTGATGCCTCGTCTACGGTGTCTGATGTGTCCTATATCATCAGGGACTGCAAACCCGTGTCCGTCTGGACCTGTGCCAAGAGAAAGGATGTGGTGTGCAAGGCACTTGCTGAAACGCAGCATGAAGCTCAGATCTTCTTGGTTGAAGAGTATGAGAATGCCCCTGTGGATGAGGATAAGGCCCGCATTGTCTATGACGAGCAGGACACGGCTGTGATCATCTATACCAGTGGCACCACGGGTTCGCCCAAGGGTGTCATGCTGTCTTTCCAGAACATTCTGGTCAACATTCATGCCGTAAGCAGGGAGGTGCCCATCTTCACCGAGGAGCGCCGTACCTTGATTCTCTTGCCCTTGCACCATGTCTTACCCTTGGTAGGCACGGTCGTGATGCCTATGTATGCTGGTGGTGGAGTGGCTATCTGTCCCTCCATGTCCGGACCAGATATCATGGACACCCTGCAGAGGGGACAGGTAGGTATCATGGTGGGTGTGCCACGTCTGTGGCAGACACTCTACGGCGGTATCAAGAAGAAGATAGATGCTACATGGATTACCCGTCTGATGTTCACCCTTTGCGAGAAGGTAGACAATGTCAGTTTCTCGCGCTTCATCTTCAAGGCCGTACACAAGAAGATGGGTGGGCATATCAAGTATTTCGTCAGTGGAGGTGCTGCCCTCGAGCGCGAGATAGCCCTTGGTCTTCAGACACTTGGCCTGGAACTGCTTGAGGGGTATGGCATGACCGAGGCTGCTCCTATGATTGCCTTCACACGTCCCGGTGATCTGGTGCCCAACTGCGTGGGCCTTCCCCTGAGTGTGGTGGAATGCAAGATCATCAATGGTGAGGTGTGTGCCAAGGGTCCTAACATCATGCAGGGTTACTACAATCGTCCTGCTGAAACGGCAGCAGTGATTGACGAGGATGGATTCCTGCACACAGGCGACTTGGGACGTATCGACGAGAAGGGACGTATCTATATCACCGGCAGAAGCAAGGAGATCATCGTCCTCTCCAATGGCAAGAATGTCCAGCCTACTGAGATTGAATACAAACTGGAGAAATATGCTGACCGTGTCAAGGAGGCTGCTGTGGTTCAGGATGGTGATATGCTGAAGGCCATCATCGTTCCTCAGAAGGAATGGGCCGATGCCCTCTCTGACCAGGAGGTGGAGGAAACCCTGAAGCGTGAGGTTCTTGAGCCATACAACCTCACCGTCACCAACTACAAGAAACTGATGAGTCTCTTGGTTTACCGTGGTGACCTGCCTCGTACCAAGCTCGAGAAACTGCAGCGATTCAAGCTGAAGGATATCCTCAGTGGAGCCAAGCCTGCTGAGGTTTCAGATGTTCCCGCTATCGAGGAACCACAGTTCGAGGAGTACAGGATACTGAAGGAGTACATCGAGGCTGAGAAGAAGATTCAGCTCAAACCCACTGATCATATTGAGACCGACCTGGCTTTCGACTCCTTGGACATGGTATCTCTCGAGGGATTCATTCAGCAGACTTTCGGCACGGAGGTCAAGGCAGGCAGCATGCCTTCCTATCCTAATATCGAGGCTTTGGCGCTGTATGTGGCTGAAAGCAAGACGCGTATGGAGGTTGAGGTGGAGGATTGGCACACCTTCCTTCACTCAGATACCAGTTCGCTGGAATTGCCCAGAGCCTCCTTCACCTTGCCCCTGTTCAAGAATATGGCCAAGGCATTCTTCAAGGTATACAATAGGGTAGAGTTCCGCGGCACGGACAATCTCCAGCTCAATGGTCCTTGCATCATTGCCCCCAATCATCAGAGTTTCCTGGACGGTCCTCTCGTTGCAGCAGGTATTCCCACACCAGTACTTCGCGACTCCTTCTTCTATGCCAAGGAAGACCATGTCAAGAGTGCTTTGCGCAAGTCCTTGGCACGCAACAACAACATCATCCTCATGGAGCGTAGCAACCTACGTAATTCCATCCTCAAGCTGGCTCAGGTGTTGCGTGGTGGCAAGAATCTCGTGATCTTCCCCGAAGGTAGCCGTTCAAGGAATGGTCAGGTGGGTGCATTCAAGAAGACCTTCGCCATCCTCTCCACCGAACTCAATGTCCCCATCGTTCCTGTCCGCATCAGTGGCGCCTATGACGCCCTCCCACGCTCAGGCCATCTGGTACGCCCCAGCAAGATTATCGTGGAATACCTCCCCGCTATCATGCCCGAGGCTGCTTGCTCATACGACGAATTGTCGGACAAGGTTCGTTCTGCTATCAGTCAGTAATCGTTCTCTGCTAACTTAGAGCAGAGCGACGATATTTATAATTCAAGTTTCGCAAGCT
>DCIS01000176.1:0-19460 GCA_002317475.1 Prevotellaceae bacterium UBA1720
TCTATTAAGCAACGTACTGTTGCGCATTTTAGTGAGGATGTTAGGTTTAGGATTTTATCCATACGATAATCTGTAACTAAAATCTATACTGAAAAATACGCTCGAATTCCTCGCTCTAATAAGCTCTTTTTATGGGGATCGGGCTTACAGCCCTCGACATCCGAACTAAAATCCTGAGCAAAATATTAAACTCAAACAACATGCGAAAGTTGAATAAAATATGAACCAGACAAGATTGATTATTTGCGGTGGTTTCCTCGGTGCAGGAAAGACCACTTTGATATGGGATGTTGCTCAGCGTCTGATGGCCCAGGGCAAGCGTGTAGGACTCGTGACAAACGACCAGGCTCCCGAGTTGGTGGACAGTCGTCTGCTGGAACAAGCCAACCTAAAGGTTGCTGAGGTGGCAGGCAGTTGTTTCTGCTGTAATTTCAATGGTTTCGTGGATGCTATCAACAGTCTGCGTACCAATGTCCAGGCTGACGTCATCCTGGCAGAACCAGTAGGTAGTTGTGCCGACCTTACAGCCACCATCGTGCGTCCGCTGAAGATGTACCACAACACGGAGGTTATCGTGTCTCCGCTGACGGTACTGAGTGATCCTGCCCGACTGAAATCCATCCTCTATGGCGGTGACGGAGGTTTGCACGAGGATGCTGCCTATATCTACCGTAAGCAACTGGAGGAAAGCGAGGTGATACTTATCACCAAGACAGACCTGCTCAGCGAAGAGGAACAGGAGAAGCTGGTGAAGGACACCCAGTCCTGCTTCCACAACACCAAGGTGATGACGGCAAGTACCCAGAACGGAACAGGTGTGGCAGAGTGGTTTGCTGAAGTGGCTAACCGTCAGGGCGAAGGCACCAAACTCCTGGATATCGACTATGACAAGTATGCTCATGGCGAGGCTGTGCTGGGATGGCTGAACGGCACCATTGCCCTAACCGGAAAGAATGCCTATTGGGACACCGTCCTGAAGGATATCATGAACGGTCTGGCCAAGGTCATCAAACAGGAGAAACTGCGCGTAGGGCATGTCAAGGTAATTGCCGAGAATGGCAAGCAGTACGCTGTAGGCAATATCACGGGCGATGTGTCAACCCTGCAGTTCCGCGGTACGGCAGGTACCAGCGATAATGTGAAACTGATTATCAATGCCCGTGTAGAGACTACTCCCGAGCACTTGGACGAGATCGTTCGTGAGGTACTCGTTGAGGCTATTGACGGTAAGTACGAGGACGAGGTTCTGGCATGGCGCTATCTGCAGCCTGGTCGTCCTAATCCCACACACCGCATGGTGTAATCATTCGGGTTAAGGTAGGTTTTAGATTTAAGACCTACCTTAATTCTTTTTGTATATGGCAGGTTGGTAACTACTGGTAGATGAGCGTTGCTAGTTTGTCGGGCAGGAAGATGTCACAAGCCGTCTGGTGCAGCTGCTCAGGGGTGAGGGACTGTACCTGCTCGATGAGCCTCTCGCGTGAGGGGGTGGTGCCGTAGTGCAGGTAGCGCTTTCCCATAGCGATGGAGACACTCTCGAAAGCATCATAAGAGATGCCAATCTGACCAATGGCCTGACGTTTGTAGGCATTGAGTGCAGCAGGGGTGAAAGGGGCTTCGGTGAGGCGCTGCAACTCCTTGCGAACGAGGTGCAGACAGCGTTGTACATCATGTGGATCACAACCGAAATAGACACTCCACACCCCCGTGTCGGTATAGGTGGTGAGATTGCTCTCGACGGTATAGACCAGTCCGTTACGCTCGCGCAAGGCCAGGTTGAAACGGGAATTCATGCCGGGACCACCCAGAATATTATTGAGCATATAGAGGGGAAGGTGACGTGGGTCATGCAGGGGTACGCCCCTTGTGCCCAGCATCACGTGTGCCTGATGGGTGTCCTTCTGACGTACCGTCTCAAGGCAGGCAGGAGCAAAGGGCTGGGGAGCTTCGCGAAGAAGGGGTGTGGAATGGGCGGAGGAGAGCCTGTGGCTGTCAATCCTTTCCAAAGCCTTCTCTGCTTCGCGTATGATACGCTTCATGGGGATGTTGCCATAAACGAAAAGCACCATGCGGGAGGGGGTATAGAGACGCTGTGAGAACTGCTGGATGTCAGCCGACTGAAACTGACGAAGCTGGTCGGCCTGCCCCAGAATATTTCGTCCAAGAGGATGCCCCTGGAAGATAATTCCCTCGAATTCATCGAAGATTAGTTCGCTGGGCGTATCATTGTAACTCTCTATCTCGTCTATGACCACCTCTACCTCCTTGTCCATCTCGTGCTGGGGATAGGTGCTGGAGAGGGTGATGTCGAAAAGAAGGTCTATGGCCCGTGAGAAATGCTCCTTGAGGAAGGTGCTGTAATAGACCGTCTCCTCCTTGCCCGTATAGGCGTTGAGGTCGCCACCCACACTCTCCATACGGTTCAGGATATGCCAGGAACGACGGCGGGGAGTACCCTTGAAGGTGAGGTGCTCGGTGAAATGTGCCATGCCACTCTCGTGAGGCAATTCATCACGTGTACCAGCATCCACTGCTATACCACAATAGACAACATCCGTGAGGGAAGGGGCAGAGACAATGCGAAGTCCGCAAGGTAATATATGTGTGTCCATAGAAGAGTCAAAAAATGTGTATTCGTCATGCGAAGGTAATCATTTTTGGGTATATTGACAACCAAGAGAGGGCAAAATATTCTTTTCTTATGGCGAAACGAAAAGAATTGTGTAATTTTGCAGCCAAAAGAATTAAGATTGCATAGACGGGACAGTTTCTCAATGTTATGACACTGGATGAATTACACATAGGCAAGAAGGGCATCATCACCACGGTGGGAGGTGACGGAGCCTTGCGCCAACACTTTCTGGATATGGGTGTGATACCTGGCGTGGAGGTGAAGGTGGAGAAGTATGCTCCCATGGGCGACCCCATACAGTTGCGCGTGAGAGGCTATGAACTGACCATGCGAAAGGCTGATGCTGCCGAGATTGAGGTGGTGGACGTCATGAACCACAATCAGGACGAGAGCGAACTGATAGGAGACAAGCGACGTATGGACATCCCTCACCCCCGATATGGTGAGGAGGGTGACCCCCGACATACCCACACGGGAGGTACACATCACCCACAAGAGACTAGGCATGGAGAGAACGCAGTAACTACAGACCAGACACGTGCCACCAATCATAAGAACCAGGAGTTGACATTTGCCTTGGTAGGCAACCAAAACTGCGGTAAAACCACACTTTTTAACCAGTTGACCGGTGCAAACCAGCATGTGGGAAATTTCCCAGGTGTCACCGTAGACCGTAAGGACGGACAAATCCGGGGGTATGCTCATACACGTGTCACAGACCTCCCCGGCATCTATTCGCTAAGCCCCTATACGAGCGAGGAGGTGGTCTCGCGCCGTTTCATCCTGGATGAGCACCCCTCGTGCATCATCAACATTGTGGATGCTACGAATGTGGAGCGCAACCTATACCTGACCATGCAACTGATGGAGCTTAACATACCCGTAGTGGTGGCACTGAACATGATGGACGAGGTAGACAGCAACGGAGGAACGGTACGCATCAACCGTATGGAACACCTGCTGGGTGTACCCGTCATCCCTGTTTCGGCCATGAAGAATGAGGGTGTGGACGAGTTGGTGAGACATGCCCTGCACATTGCCAAATACCAGGAGAAACCTGCCCGTCAGGACTTCTGTAGCGCATCAGACCATGGTGGTGCCGTGCATCGTTGTATGCATGCTATCATGCACTTTGTCGAGGATCATGCCGAAAAGGCAGGAATCCCCGTACGTTTCGCTACCAGCAAACTGATAGAGGGAGACCCCTTGGTGACTGAAGCCCTGAAGCTGACTGAGAACGAACAGCAAACGGTGCACCATATCATACGGCAGATGGAGGAGGAGCGCGGATTGGACCGTTCAGCAGCTATTGCCGATATGCGATTCAGTTTCATTGAACGTGTATGCCAGGAATGTGTGGTGAAACCCAGGGAAAGCAAGGAACAGAGAAGAAGCCGACGTATGGATAAGGTGCTGACAGGACGCTGGACGGCCCTGCCTACCTTCATGCTGATCATGGGATTCATCTTCTGGGTGACTTTCGAGGCAGTGGGAGGTACCTTGCAAGACGTGATGTCCGAGGGCATAGATCAGATGAGTGCTAACCTGGCCTCGCTGTTCCATCAATGGGACATCAACCCATGGGTGAGTTCGCTTATCCTCGACGGCGCCTGGGCTGGAGTGGGCAGCGTGCTGACATTCATCCCTATCATCCTATGTCTGTTCTTCTTCCTGAGTATGCTGGAGGACAGCGGATACATGGCTCGCATCGCCTTTGTTACTGACTCTCTGTTACGTAAAATAGGTCTTTCGGGACGCAGCATCGTGCCTATGCTGATAGGTTTTGGTTGTTCGGTGCCCAGCATCATGGCTACCCGTACACTGCCCAGTGAGCGTGACCGCAAACTCACCATCATGCTTACGCCCTTCATGTCCTGCACGGCCAAGATTGCTATCTATGGTTTCATAGCACGTCCCTTCTTCGGAGACAAGGCTTGGATGGTGATGATAGGACTCTACCTGCTGGGTATCTGTGTAGGAGTGGCTTTTGCATTTCTGGCAAAACTACTGGTGTTCAAGGGTGAAGCTGTACCTTTTGTCATGGAGTTGCCCTGCTATCGTTTGCCGGGAAGGAAGAACACCCTGCAGCTGTTGTGGGACAAGTGTAAGGACTTCCTGCAGAAGGCCTTCACCATCATCTTCGTGGCAACGCTGGTCATCTGGTTCCTCCAGCATTTTGACTTCCACCTGAACATGCTGGAAGATGAGCAGGTGGAGCAGTCAATCCTGGCTGTCATATCAGGAGCCATAGCCCCCATTTTCACCCCCTTAGGTTTTGGAGACTGGCAGACTACCACGGCACTTTTTACCGGATTCATCGCAAAAGAGAATGTCTGTGCCATTATGGAACAGGTCTATGGAGGTGCTGAATTGCTGCCCCAGATATTCAGTCGTGTCACAGCTATTAGTCTTCTGGTGTTCTGTCTGCTCTACTCTCCCTGTGTGGCTGCAATAGCCACGGTACGTCGTGAGTTGGGCAAGCGATGGGCACTGCGTGTGGTTCTCAATCAATGTGTGATAGCCTGGATCGTAGCCTGGGTGGTTTACACGTTAGTAGGATTTGCAGGCTTTTGAAAATAACTGAAATGATGAATGTACAGAGCATTATACTGCTGGTTGTAGTTCTGCTGTTTGCTGGCATAGCCCTATACAACTACATCCATAACAACCGCCGTGGAGGTGGATGTCATGGATGTCGTGGACAATGTGGAGGCTGTAACGGTTGCAGCTAAAAACAGCCCTACCTCAAAATATTGTTGGTCTAACTTAACTTATAGGTACAACTTAACTTAACCTATAGGTACCGCCGTTCATCATCTTGACCACCCCTTTCATCTCCATACCAAATAATAGACTGGCAAGCTGACCAATGGGTAAATTTGTCTCGATGGATAGGGTGTTTATGGCCTTTCCATCGGTGTTTTTTAATGCAGATACAATCTGTTGTTCCTCTCCACTAAGTTCGGGAAAGAGTTCCATCTGAGCGTTTTGCTTTCGCATGGTTTGCTTGTCACTCTCCGTAATCCAACCCATAGCTTCCATGAAGTCCCCTGCATGTGCAATACATGTGGCCTCGTTGCGCATGATAAGTTTGTTGCACCCCGCAGAGCAAGCATCGGTTACTCGTCCAGGAAAGGCAAAGACGTCACGATTGTATTCGTTGGCAATGCGAGCAGTAATCAGTGATCCGCCCTTTTCGGCTGATTCCACGACGATGGTAGCGTCTGCCATACCTGCCACAATACGGTTACGTGCCACGAAATTCATTTTATCGATGCTGGTATACGAGGGATACTCCGTCAACAATCCGCCATGTGAGACCATCTCAACAGCCGTATCACGATGCAGGCGAGGATAGATCTGATCCAGGCCATGTGCCACCACGCCTACGGTAGTCATTCCTTGTGTCAAGGCATTGCGATGTGCGTGGATGTCTGCTCCATAGGCCAAGCCGCTGACAATGAGTGCATCAGGGCAGAGACTCTTCAGTTCGGTGATGAAATTCTGACACAGGTCCTTGCCGTATGGCGTAATCTTGCGTGTACCGACGATACTGATGATGTGACGTGCATTCAGATCCGCGTTGCCACAAAAATAAAGCAGGATGGGCGAGTCGGGACACTCGAGAAGTCGTGAAGGGTAGGCAGCATCTCTGACACCCAGGCACTGGATATGCTTGTCATGTGTATATTGCAACTCCTTATCGGCAAAAGAAAGTTGTGCATCCATCGAGGAAATAGCCTTGCATAGCGAATCTGTAGCTTCGGGCATAATCTGGCGGATATCAGCACGATGCTCAAAAATGGTTGTTGCACTACCGGCATTCTCCAAGAGCAGATGATGATGAACGCTGTTGAGACGCGGAGTGCGTGTCAAGGCAATGGTATATAGGGTCTCCTGGTCAGTCATTTCAGGTAGGATCTGTTAGGTTTATTAATTCGTTTTGTTCAGGTATGCAGCAAAGGTTTCGTCTAATTGCGGACAGGTACGCATCAAGGTGCCATTCAACGTGCAAACGGTATCCACCTGACAACGAACCACCAGTTTCTCGTCTGGCAAACGATAGATGTCCTGAAAGAACACGTACTTGATGCCTTGCTTCTCCAGACGCAAACGGCAGATGAATTCGTCGCGACTCCGCAAAGGAACCTTGAATTCGATGTTGATGCGAGCCACCACGGCGTCTATGCCCTCTTGGTGGAGGTCGGCAAAACTGACACCATGCTCCAAAAGGAACTCATGACGGCAATGCTCTGTATAATGCTGGTAGTTGGCATTGTTTACAATGCCTTGAAGGTCACATTCGTAGTCGCGCACCTTCATTTTTAACTCATAAATATAATCTATCATATTTTTCTTGAATTTTTCAGATATTCGTAGCCAAAACGACAACGAAGGCAATCCATGCGATCACAATACTGACGTTTCAACTGGATAAGGGCCTGGCTATCAGCTGCTGTGGAAACTTCCAACCCACAACTGCGCCATTGACGCAGGATATAGTTCTCCTCAGCCTTGAGCGACTCGAGCAGAGAGATGGCACGCTCGCTGTATTGCTCTTCTCCCATACACTCGGCATAGGCACAAAGTACGGGCACAACGGTATTGATAACCAATAGGTTCATGCTGGCTTTGGAGAGTCCGTCTACTTGGAAGCAATCATAGAGAGACGAGAGCGTCTCTGCCTCAAGCATACGACTTAGCGTGGCACGTCCACTTTGGAACAGAACAGCCAACTGACGGATACGCTGGTGGGGAAAATTCTGAGGACGAGTACGCAAATAGCGCCAATCAGATAACTGCAGTTCTTCCGTGATGCTGAACTTGTGTTTCAGGAAAGCATATTCGCTGACCAGAGCCTCATCACCTACCTTATCCAGTAGACCAGCTACACCAAGGAAGATTGCCTCCACCTGATTCAAGTGATTGCGATGCTTGGCAGCTGCATGAAAAGGCATGACTCGTGCCCAACGTTCGAAGGCATCCCCATTGAGCGAGAATCCGAAGTTGCGTGCAAGGGTAATCATAAAGGCTCGCTCCCAGTCGTTGTTCACGAGGGTCAGACGTTCCAGAACCAGCGAGGCACGTTCGTGTAGGCGTTCGTCCAAAAGAGCATCCATCCAGGAATGTACCTTCAGCGTGTCAAACTGAGGTATCAGACGATGGCAGCGTGGATAGTCCATGGTGGTGATGAGCTGCTGATAGTCTTGCTGGAGTTTTTCCGGAATGGGCATTTCCAACTGAGGTACCTCTTTGCCCTCGTGGGTCACTACCTCCTTGTCTGCTACAGTGGCAACATGCAGGATGATATTGTCGTAGGCAGCGTCGTCCTGATGGCCATGACGATACCAGTCACTGGAGCGCAGATGCAGTTCCACATTGCCTGCCCATAGCACGCCATTGATCTTCACCTTGGCGTTGAAGAAATCTGGTCCGGCATTCATATTTGACATACCAGGATCAATGATTTCCAGTTCTTGTCCTTTTGTGGTCTTTAGTTCCCGTAAAGGCAAAATTTTATGCTTCCATGCGTAGTGAAGAAGCTTTTCCATGCGTCTATTAGGTATAAATGTAGAAAATTATAGCGCAAAAGTACTCATTTTTACTTAAAAAAACCTACCTTTGCACGGAATTTATTTAATAAGGTATGAAAATAGCACTTATCGGATACGGCAAGATGGGCCGTATGATAGAGCAAATTGCTCTGGGAAGAGGTCATGAGATAGTAAGTATCATCGACATAGATAATCAGGAGGATTTCGAAAGCGAAGCCTTCAAGAGTGCCGATGTGGCCATTGAGTTTACCACCCCTTGGACAGCCTATGACAACTACCTGAAGGCATGGAAAGCCGGTGTGAAGGTGGTTAGTGGCAGTACAGGATGGATGAAGGAGCATGGCGATGAGGTACGTCAGGCTTGTACCGAGGGTGGAAAGACCCTCTTCTGGGCGAGCAACTTCAGTGTGGGTGTGGCTATCTTCAATGCTGTCAATACCTATCTGGCCAAGATCATGAACCAATTTGAGCAGTATGACGTGAATATGGTGGAGACTCACCATGTACACAAACTTGATGCCCCTTCTGGTACCGCTATCACCTTGGCCGAGAGCATCGTAGAGAATCTGGACCGTAAGACGCGTTGGGGCTTGCACGAGACGGCTCCAGATGTACTGCGCATTGATGATATCCGCCGTAAGGAAGTACCAGGTATTCACACCATCACCTACGATTCTCCAGAGGACCTCATCACCATCACCCATGATGCACACGGCCGTCAGGGCTTTGCCTTGGGTGCAGTGCTCGCAGCAGAGTATACAGCAAAGAATCAGGGACTTCTGACTACTAGCGACCTCTTTAAGTTTTAGTCCTTTCACAACTTCCCCTAGGGAGGAGTACAAATCATAAAAGCTCATATTATGGCAAAGAAATCATTAAAGAAAAAGCCACTCACGAAGGTGGAAATCCTGAAGGGTGTCATCATGGTGGCGCTGTTCCTTGCTTTCCTCGTATACATTCAGTCCTGGTGGGGACTCATCGTTCTCCCCTTCGTGTTTGATATTTATTTCACCCGAAAGATCAACTGGTCCTGGTGGAAAGAACTGGAGAATCCTGTCAGCAGAACGCTGATGAGTTGGATAGACGCCATCGTGTTTGCTCTTGTAGCGGTATACTTCGTCAACATCTACTTCTTCCAGAACTACACTATCCCTTCTTCCTCACTTGAGAAGAGCCTTTTGGTGGGTGATTATCTGGCAGTAAGCAAGATGAGCTATGGTGCACGCGTTCCTCAGACCCCCTTGCACATGCCCCTATGCCAGCACACCTTGCCTTTCAACGCAGGCAAGAGCTATATTGATGCCGTGCAGTGGGACTACAAGCGAATTCATGCCAAGCAGGTGCCCGTGAATGATATCGTTGTGTTCAACTATCCTGCAGGTGATACCATTCTGACAGCCGAACCATACCAGACCCGCTACTATGAGTTCTGCTATGGTCAGGGTTGGGATGCCTACACGCAGAAGTATGGCTTGGATCCCTCTATGCCCTTTGGTACTCAGGCTTATGTCAATGGACGAGCCGTGAATATGGATGCATTGAGTCCTCTGCAACAACGTGCTGTGTATGAAGAGGTTTATGCCTTAGGTCGTAGCGTGATGGAGTTGAATGAGGGTCAGGTAGGCAAGATTGACTGGCGTCCCGTTGACCGTCGTGAGAACTATGTGAAACGTTGTGTAGGTACTCCTGGGCAGACCCTTCAGATTAAGGACAAGATCATCTATCTCGACGGCAAGGCCAATAAGACTCCCGATAATGCACAGTTCAATTACCTTGTATGGTACAAGCATGAGATTCCTCAGGAATTGGCACACGAACTGGGTATCAGCCGTGATGACCTCTACGGACAGGATGGTACAGGTGGTTTATATGCTGGTGGTTTTCATGGCGTGGGCGTTCTGCCTTTGACACAGGAAACTAAAAAGGCATTGGAGGCTCATACCGAACTGATTGACAGTATCCGTCCATACAAGAATGTTGAAGATGCGATGCTCTATCCCCAGAATATGAACCACCACTGGAGTCAGGACAATTATGGTCCTTTGTGGATTCCCGCTAAGGGTAAGGAGATTCCTGGTGGTCTGACCCTCAAGAACCTGCCCATCTATGAGCGCTTGATTAAAGTTTATGAGGGCAATACGTTGGAGGTTACTGTTGATGGTAAGATTATGATCAACGGCAAGGAGGCTAAGAACTACACCTTCCAGATGGACTACTATTGGATGATGGGTGACAATCGTCATTGTTCAGCCGACTCACGCTATTGGGGTTTCGTTCCTGAGGATCATGTAGTGGGCAAACCTACTCTCATCTGGATGAGTCTGGATCCCGATCGCAGCCTCTTTGATGGTGGCATCCGTTGGAAGCGCCTGTTCCGTTGGGTGGATAATATTAAGTGATGTCAGTCCTTCTAACCTCAGCCTACTTCTCTCCCCTTGCCTGGTACGTCCCGATGGCAAAGGGAGAGAATGTGTGTTTGGAGCAACACGACAACTTCGTGAAGCAGACATGGCGAAACCGTTGTGTCATAGCAGGTCCGAATGGTCGTCAGGTACTGACCGTTCCTGTGGAGAAGAACCCCAAGGGCAAGACATCGATGCGTGATGTACGCATCAGCGACCATGGCAACTGGCGTCATCTACATTGGAATGCCTTGGAGAGCAGTTATGGCAAATCACCCTTCTTTGAGTATTATGCTGACGATATCCGTCCCTTCTTCGAACAGAAACGCGAATTCCTGTTCGACTTCAATGAGGAGATACGAGAGAAGATGTGTGAACTTCTGCAGATTGACATCAATCTGTCCTGTTCATCGGTGTATTCTGCCCCCAAGGACCTTTCTCCAGATGTTCTGGACCTTCGTCCTCTTGCTGAACCGTCTATCCTCGACCAGCAACCCTGTACCCCTTACTATCAGGTCTTTGCACAGCGCCATGGCTTTATTCCTAACCTCAGTATTCTCGACCTCCTCTTCAACCTTGGTCCAGAAGCATTAATATATTTAACTAGAGCAAAAGATGAGTATCTATAATCATACAAACGTAACTACTCCCCTCCCTAGCGAAGCGAAATGGGAGGGGCTGGGGGTGGGTCTTCCCCTACTTGACGTCCACACTCATACCATCGTTAGTGGTCATGCCTTCAGTACCGTGCAGGAGATGGCTCGTGCAGCAGCTGACAAGGGTCTTCAGATTCTTGGCATCACGGAGCATGGTCCCAGCATTCCCGGTACTTGTGACCCCATCTATTTCCGCAACCTCCATGTCGTGCCCCGCGAGATGTACGGTATTCGTCTGCTGATGGGAGCTGAACTCAATATCCTTGACACCAATGGCACCCTTGACCTTGATGAGTGGTACTACAAGAACCGTTTGGACTTTTGTATTGCAGGTATTCATCGTCTCTGTTGGCAGGGTGGAACGCCCGAAGAGAATACCCATGGTATGATTGAAGCCATCAAGAATCCCTACGTCAAGATCATCAGTCATCCCGGTGACGGTGAGGCACAGCTGATTTTCGAACCTATTGTGCGTGCTGCTAAGGAGCACAAGACGCTCTTGGAAATCAACAATGCCTCATTCAAGCCTTGTCGAGGACTGGATGCCTCGCATGACAATTACACCGAGATCCTACGTCTGTGCAAGAAATATGAGGTACCCGTAATCTTAGGAAGCGATGCACATATCAGTTTCGCCATTGCCAATTACGACTATGTGTTGCCTTTGCTTGCTGAGACTGACTTCCCCGAGGCCTTGGTCATGAACCATCAGCCCGATTTCTTCCTGCAATACACGGGGATTGAGTCTAGAAATTGATTTGAATAGTTGATTTGCCTCAATAAAAAAACAAGTTTTACTTGTTAGGAAAAACAAAATTTGGTAATATTTGGGCTTGTTTGTACCTTTGCACCCCATAATTTAGACAGAAAAAAGATAGAAATAAGATGCAGAACATTCGTAACATTGCCATCATTGCCCACGTTGACCATGGAAAGACAACGTTGGTAGACAAGATGCTTTTGGCTGGCAACCTCTTCCGCGACAATCAGCAGACGGCTGACTTGATGCTTGACAACAATGAGTTGGAGCGTGAGCGCGGTATAACCATTCTCTCAAAGAACGTCAGTATTCAGTACAAGGATACCAAGATCAATATCATCGACACTCCGGGTCATAGCGACTTCGGTGGTGAGGTGGAGCGTGTGTTGAACATGGCTGATGGTTGCCTCTTGTTGGTAGATGCTTTCGAGGGTCCCATGCCTCAGACACGTTTCGTGTTGCAGAAGGCACTGGAGATCGGTCTCAAGCCCGTGGTAGTAATCAACAAGGTGGACAAGCCAAACTGCCGTCCCGAGGAGGTCTACGAGATGGTATTTGACCTGATGTGCGACCTTGATGCTACCGAGGAGCAGTTGGATTTCCCTGTCATCTACGGTTCTGCCAAGCAGGGCTGGATGGGCGAGGACTGGTCTACTCCTACTGACAATATTACTTATCTGTTGGATTGCATCCTCGAACATATCCCTGCTCCTGTTCAGTTGGAGGGTTCGCCACAGATGCTCATCACCAGTCTCGATTACTCTACCTATACCGGACGTATTGCCGTGGGTCGTGTACACCGTGGTTCCTTAAAGTCGGGTCAGAACATCACCATTGCTCATCGCAACGGCACTATTGAGAAGACCAAGATCAAGGAGCTCCACACCTTCGAGGGTATGGGCCACCGTGCTACAGACGAGGTTGGCTCAGGCGATATCTGCGCAGTCATTGGTTTGACCAACTTTGAGATTGGCGATACCATCTGCGATTTCGAGGAACCCGAGGCATTGCCCACTATCAGCATTGACGAACCCACGATGTCCATGCTCTTCACCATCAACGATTCTCCTTTCTTTGGTAAGGAGGGTAAGTTCTGCACCAGCCGTCACATCAACGACCGTCTGCAGAAGGAGTTGGAGAAGAACCTTGCCTTGCGTGTTGAGGAGGTAGAGGGATGTACTGACCGCTGGATTGTCTCTGGTCGTGGTGTCCTGCACCTCAGTGTACTTGTTGAGACCATGCGTCGTGAAGGCTATGAGTTGCAGGTGGGTCAGCCTCAAGTTATCTACAAGGAAATCAACGGCATGAAGTGCGAACCCATCGAGGAACTGACCATCAACGTACCCGAGGAGTTCTCTTCGAAGATGATTGATATGGTGACTCGCCGCAAGGGTGAGATGACCAGCATGGAGAGTCAGGGTGACCGTGTGAACATTGAGTTCATGATTCCCTCGCGTGGCATTATCGGTCTGCGTACTAATGTCTTGACAGCTAGCCAGGGTGAGGCTATCATGGCGCATCGTTTCATGGAGTATCAGCCTTACAAGGGTGACATTACCCGTCGTATCAATGGTTCTATGATTGCCCTTGAGGGTGGTAATGCCTATGCCTATTCCATCGACCATCTACAGGATCGCGGCAAGTTCTTCATCGAACCTCAGGATCAGGTATATGCCGGACAGGTAGTTGGTGAGCACGTTCATGACAATGACCTCGTCATTAACGTCTGCAAGGCTAAACAGTTGACCAACGTTCGTGCTAGTGGTACCGACGAGAAGGCTCGTATCATTCCTGCCATCAAGTTCAGCCTCGAGGAGGCTCTTGAGTACATCAAGGAGGATGAATATGTAGAGGTTACACCTAAGAGCATGCGTATGCGCAAGGTTATCCTTGACCATCTGGAGCGCAAGCGTGCAGGACGTGGAGGAGAATAAGACCCCCTAACCCCTGCATTTTGAAACAAGTCAAAAGCTAGGGGGAACAAACTCATATCTCTTAATTTTTAATTTTTAACTGTTAACTTTTCTTGGACATTACCAGCGCCCAGAACCCCAAGATCAAGAAACTGCTGACGCTTCAGCAGAAATCTTCCGAACGACGAAAGGAACATCTTTTCGTCGTAGAGGGTGTGCGTGAATTCCTACATTGCGTAGGGGTGGGGTATGAGGCTGACACCTTGTTTTATTGTCCTGCCATCCTCGATCAGCATCCTGATGCCCAGCAGGTCTATGAACTCGCCCAAAAGGTACGTTCTTTCTCCCTCACAGAGGAGGTTTATGCCAAGATAGCCTATCGTGAAAGCACCGAAGGTTTGGTGGCTGAGATGAAGGTTCAGGAGAAGACTTTGCAGGACCTTCAATTGCCAGAGAATCCCCTCATTATGGTCCTGGAGAGCGTAGAGAAGCCGGGTAATCTCGGAGCCATCCTGCGTAGTGGTGATGCCTCGGGCGTAGATGCCGTGGTGGTTTGTGATCCCAGGACCGACCTTTTCAACCCCAACCTTATTCGTAGTAGTATTGGTGCTATCTTCACCGTACCCTGTGTGGCTTGCAGTTCCCAGGAGTGTATATCCTTCCTCAAGCAGAACGGTGTCCGTATCCTTACGGCTCAGTTGCAGGACTCCAGCCTTTATTATGACACCGACATGCGTCAGGGCACCGCTATTGTGATGGGTACTGAGGCAACGGGGCTTACCAACATTTGGCGCGAAGCAGCCGACGCCCATATTCGCATACCCATGCTTGGTCGCCTTGATTCCCTCAATGTCTCTGTCAGTGCAGCCATTTTGCTTTACGAGGCTGTGCGACAGAGAAATTAGGAAATGCCTAGGGGTATCTAGGAAATCCTAGGAAAACCCAGGAAACGCCCAGGAAACCCTAGGAATACCCAGGAAACTCTAGGAATACCTAGGAGCTCCTAGATATTCCTAGTTTTGCCATTTCTGTTTTTATTTCTGATTTCCTGTCAGGATGCTGCCATCCTGTGTCATACCTTCTGCTGTTACTGAGAGGTGGGTGTTTCTGCTACAGTTATAGAGGTCCACCGTGGCATGGCCGTCTGCATCAAGCTGCAGGTTGGGGTTCCAATAGAGTGTGCGACGACGGTCCTCCTTGCCTTGCTCGGGCAGGGGGCGCTTGCTATAGTCAGGATGATAGAAGTCGTCTGCGATATTGAATCCCTGGATCACCATGCGGCGGTCACGGTAGAACATGCGTCGTCCACCATCGGCATAAGGATAGACTGCGAGACTGGTCTCGGGCAAGTCTGTACCCAGGAAGCGCGTCATGCCAGCTTGACGTGGTGCATAGTCCGTGTACATGACAAAATTCTCCAACTTTGAGATGTCCAGAATGTTAGTGGGAAGGAACTCGCGATTTGCCTTGAAATAATTAAGTAGCTCACCGTTTGTCAGTTCCTGATTCATGGACCATAGGTGCTGTCTGTGATACAGCGTGTCTATCTCCTGTCCGCCCATTGATTGGAGTGTCTTGACTGAATCGGTGTCTATCCAGTGGTTGAGGGCGCGTCTTGTCTGATTCATACCGAAACGGAGGTTTATCCTTGCGGAGCGCTGTGTCATCAATTCTCCGTCTTCATTTACTCCTGTGACTACCTGAGCATAGGGGTCGTCCAATCCCATATCGCCAATATAGCCTCGTACCAGGAACTCAGGATCCACATAAAGGAAGCCTGCATCCATGTTATTATTGTAGGCATCGTAGGCATCAACATAGAAGGCGGGTTCGGCATCACTGAATTTTCGCAGTCCGCTGTGCTTTGCCTTGACGGAAATCTCCTCAAGTTGGATGGTACCATCACTGAAGCGTCGACGTCCCTTCTCGCCACTCTCGGTACTTTCTACTGGAGCCAGGTGATTCTGGTACCATGAGTAAGGTTTGGCATATCGAGGCCAGGGTTGTACGATGTAGGCCATGAAGTCGGGTTCCTCTGCCATCATTCGGTATTTGAATCTATGCTTTGTAGGTTCGTTCTCGGGATTGTATGCACTCTGTATCCAGTTGTAGTTCTTGCCTGGTTTTACCTTGTTGAGGTCAGCGGTACTGATAAAGAGGACGGACTTGTCATAGAAGTCGGGCAAGCGGAATCTGAAGCGGAAATTCTGTGTCTTCATCTCCGTCTGAATAGCCTGGAGTGTTTGTCCTTCAACCAGTTCTGCATGTACGGTCAGTTCCTTCTTGGGGTGCTTTTCAAAGGAGTCCAGCATGTCTTTGTATGTCATAGTGACAATATCTGTGCCGTTGGTATGTTCGCTGGCACCCTTCTCCGTTTCTATGTACTCAGGACTCATGTATCCCTCTACGGCACCATCGATGACCATGTTCTTTTCATCGGGCTGCGTCAGTTCAAACTCACCTGGAATGGCCATCTCGCGCCATGAGAAGCGGCGCCATCCCTGGGTCATCATCAGCAGGTCGAGACCTGTACGATGCTCATCGTCAAGACTCTCGAAGTACCATTCGGGATGAGGGATGAATCCCTTGACCTCACTGCCGAGGAGCATTTCTGTCATCATATTTCCCGAATCATAGAGGTTGTCCTGAGTCCAGACATCGCGTACTGCCAGCGAGATGGGACGTGTAGCAGCCTGATCGGCTTTCGTGGCACGGATGTCCAGACTGATTTTCTCGTAGGGCTCGTATTCGTCCTTCAGTCCGTTGATGCGAAGGGTAGGTTCACACAGGTCTGGACTGGTGACAAAGAACAGACGATCAGCATACACACGTCCACTCTGGTCAAAGACGGTCACTTGATGCACACCTGGGACTAACTGACCATTGGTGAGTTCTATGACCTTGTGTCTCTCCTTGAGGGCTTGGACGTGGGTCAGTACTCCTTCGTGCATGACAGTCAGTGCCAGAGAGTCTGGTTGGATGTCATCTGTCATCTGCAGTTCAATCTTCCACTTGGGATCCAGATAGTCCACCTTCAGTGCCACGCCGCTCTTCTCCACCTTGGGCCATTTGGCAGTCACCTTTTTGCCCTGAGTGGTGGTGAATACGGCCTTGTGTTGGCGTGAAGCAGACGGAATGAAGGTGAATACACCGCGTCCTCGATGAACCGTCACGGCCTGGATGGAATCAAACTGCAAGGTACCTTCCTCCCATTCACCGTCTTCCCAAGCAGCCTCGAAAGCTACACGGCAAGGTACACCTGCCACCAGATTTCCACCTTCGGGGAAGAGTGTAAGTTGCAGTTCGCGTTTGTCTGGGTCATTGTGGAACTGACGACGGAGGGGGCGCAAGGTCATATCGTGCACAAATTCCTCACCTTCCTTGGGATTGTCATACACGGGCACTACGCGGCTGTACAGTTTGTCATAGTCGCGGAAGAAATCATACTCCTTTTTCTCGCTGACAAACCACTCATGACTGGCTGCATAACCATGTTCGCGCTCGTAGGAACCCCAGTTCAGCTGCCAGCGTGTATAGGCTCTGATCTCGTAGAAACCGGAATAATACTCTGGGTCAAGGTAGATGTTGCCATGACCTCGTCCATTACGCATTTTCACCACTTGTCGTTCTATGGTATATCCGTCATGGTTGAGCAACTCTACATAGAGCACATTGCTGATGGTGCTGGGACGGTCATCACAGGTCTGACGGGTATAGGCTGCATACCAGATGGTGTCTCCCAGGAAGTAACTAGTGTTGTCCAGGTGCAGGAAAACCTTCTCCTGAGGAATGCGTTGACCAAAGAGGCGGGCACGGTCTATCAGTTTGTCAATCTTATCGTTACCTGTGTCCCGGGTGAGGGCAGCCTGGTCAATGACAGATTGCTGTTGTGCCAGTTCCTCTTCCATCTTTGTGCGTTGGATGACATTGGTATATGCCCATACACCCTCGTCATTTCGCGACTCGTCCACTGTGGAAAGCATGTTCTCCTGTGTGGTTTTCTTCTTTAGTTTCTTGAAATTGATGTCCAGATCACTGATGTTGTGCAGGACGGTCAGTGTACGCATTTCTTCTCCACCATCAATCTCACAGGCTATGTCATCCACTTCCGTAAAACTGTTCTTCAAACGGTAGTTGACGTTGATCTTCACTTTTGCAGATTGTTCTACCCTGTTCTTCTGTTTCGTAAGCTCCAGCACCATGTCTGTCAGTTCACCCTCAAAGCGTAGCAACTGGTAGGTTCCGGCCTTGATGTAGATTTTACCCACCAGGAAGTTCTTCTTTTTTGCATCACGCTTCTGCATGTCCAGGCAGTACACCTTGCCGTGCTCGGGGTCCTGAAGCACCTCGCATTTGGTCTCATAGTAATTGTTGTAATAGCTTTTGTTTGCATTGGCTGGCAATGGCATTCTCTGGCCATTCCAGAAAGGCACGTCCAGGGTCATGGGACCAAGTTCCAGGGCATGTTGCAGGTTGATATCGCTCAACGATGGACAAATCACTCCCCAGCGTGTTATCTGTCCTCTACGTCCGTTCAGTACTTTTAGATCACGAAGGTTCACGGCAGATGAGGCCTCAATGAAGGCTTCAGTCAGTTCTTCCTTCGTGTTCATGTTTGATGTCATTCGGCAGAAATACTGACTTTTCTTCGCTCCTTTCTTGCTGAATTCTTTTGTCAATTGCTTTACCACCTTCATCAGAATGTCATCCACGGGCATTGTAGAGAACTGGAGAGGTACGCGTTCTACAGCCTCCATTTTTACCTCTTTCGGCAGTTCGGATACCTTGAATGTCAGTGTCTTGTGTCCTACATGCGATATTTTCACCGTCTCATCGGCCTTGGCCGTGATGGTGAAGTTACCCTCGCTGTTGGTAATGGTATTGTTGTCTGGCGACACGTATACACTGACGTAAGGCAGAGGCTCCTTCGTGGTTGCGTCTGTCAAATGGCATTGCAACTTCATTTGTTGTGCTGCGCCTTGCAGCATCATCGTGATACTAAATACGACGAATAAAAAGATACGTTTCATCATGGTATTAGGTATTAAGAATTAGTATGTCGTTGCAAAAGTAAGTATTTTTTTTTTTTACATCGTTGTGTGGCTTGCAGATTTTTGTGGCCGATGTTACAAAAACGATAGAAGTTGTATCAAAAACGATAGTTTGTTTGTAAGACGGACCTTTATACTTGTTATAAACAAAAAAAGACTCCGGAATGATTTCCGAAGTCTCATTAAGTAGCGCCTACGGGAATCGAACCCGTGTTCCATGCGTGAGAGGCATGTGTCCTAGCCGCTAGACGAAAGCGCCATTTCCCCAGTCTGCACCGAAGTGCTTCCCTTTAGGTGAGTGCAAAGGTACTACTTTTTTTTGAATTGACAATAGAAATGTGAACTTTTTTTGAATTTCCCTTGTTTTAGGTTCCCTCTTCCTTCCGTTTAGGTGGTTTGTCTTTTGTCCTTTGTCCTTTGTCCTTTGTCTCTCTTTGTAGGGTTCGTATAAACACCGTACATTCATCGTATAAACACCGTACAAACACCGT
>DCIS01000176.1:19478-19965 GCA_002317475.1 Prevotellaceae bacterium UBA1720
AGGCTGTACGTAGGCTGTACGTAGGTTGTACGTGCAAAGAACGTGTTGACTCATTGCCTTCCTATGGTTTTCCTGGTTCTCGTAGGACCTCCTAGGTGCCCTAGGTGATCCTAGGAATCCTACACGCAGAAGGATTCTCAAACATATTGAGAGGATGATGCCACAAAACGTGACGCCATCCTCTCATTTGGTCGTAAACAGTCCTGCTTTTTTATTTCACGCTCCATTCATACAGGCCACATGATTTGTCCTTGGGCTGTACGAGTTCCAGTTTGAGAGCTTTGGTCTTGACAGGATCGAAGCTGACAGTACATGCTACACCCTTGTCTGTGGGGTAGCTGCTGGGATGACCAACCTCTTGCCACTCACCGGCATCATTGCGGTAGTAGAGCTTCCATGAATCGGGCACCTTGCAACCCTGCCAGGGCTGGTCGTCAAACCAGTAGACAGTAGAGGTAGAGATGGTAGTTGCCTCCTTGAACTCATA
>DCIS01000178.1 GCA_002317475.1 Prevotellaceae bacterium UBA1720
TGGAGTACAATATGGAAACAGGTACTGCAAAGCCCAGTTACTACTCATACAACCCCAGCACCAACAAGGTCTTCACTTTTGTAGCAGAACTTGAAAATCTGGACCCCAACAGGTTGCATGGCCCCAAGTTCTACGTTTCCACTACAAGCAACACCATACGCACGCTGAATGCCCATTACGACGAGACTTTAGGTGCCTATACTGCTATGACATACTTCACATCAGCAGAAAGCTTGCCTGAAAATGTATACTTCGACTACGCGTATGAGCAACCTTGCAACACAAAGGCTCTAGCTGACCGTCTGTATGCAGATGAACGAGCCATGCTGAGCGAATATATACACTCCACTTACGATTACATCTCAAAAAGCTTACATGACGTCGAACTGATAACCAATGACGAGAACTGCCTTGAAGCCACCTATAAAATGGCTGGTAACGAAAAGGACGTATTCTACACTCAGGTTAAGTTTATAACCGCAGAGGAGGCCAAGACAATCCTGGATGCATACAGTGAGATTGACGTAAGCGAGGTAAGTGAAGTTGAAGATGGTCAGAACATTACAAGCTGGAACTATTCAGATGATGATGTGACATGGAGAATCGTCTACAACGAATCAACAGGCGAAAGAGTATACTTCAAAGTCATGATAGAAGGCACTGAAGAAGGTGGTATTGGCCAGAAGAAAATCGTACCTGTCGTTATTGCGTCTTTGGCTCTGTTTACCGTTAACACAGCATCACTGTGCTGGTCAATGGAACAACATTTCCTAGGTTTCAGTGAAATGAAGTATATGGGAGACGCCTACCTCCAGGAGATGAGTATCATGCGCAACCAGTACTCTAAATCTGCCAACAATCTCTTGGACAAGATTTGTTCGGCCATCATGGCAAAATGCAAGAACGGTGATTTGAAAGTGGGAAACCAGTATAGCGATGTAGCTCAAAGATATCAGAAGATGGGCGACCAGATAAAACTATTTTTCAAGCAGTACGACAATATGCTGGAGGCATATAACAATTCTCTTAAAAAAGCAAAAGCCACGGAGGCTGCTGGTACAGCTGTAGACGTTGCCCTATTCTTCGCCGGCGGCAAGGCCAATACCAAGTTCACTAACAAGATGGGGGCTTTGGGCGTCAAGTTTTCAGCCGCAGAAGAGGGCACAATAAAAGGTTCATTAGGACTCATGCAGGACCTTATGTCAAAAACAATAGGCGGGGCTATACCTGAAATAAAGGGAAAAGACTATAAGGGTGTTTACGAAAGTCTGACAGCATGGGCTACTGACGAGTTTGACTGGAAGTTGCAGCAACTTGGTAGTCTGCTCAGATATGTTAAGTCCATTGATGAGTGTACGGAAGAACCCGAGAAAAAGGATGACAAGGAAAAAGAAAAGCCAAAACAAGAGAACCAAAAACAAGGGGGAAATAATAAGAAGCGCACAAGGAGGACAAGACCCGTTGTCGACCCATCTGGTTTTGTATACGAGGGTGTTGAGTCAAATAGGTTGGAAGGTGTGACTGCTACGCTGTATTATCGTGAGAACGAGGATGTAGCTCTTGACGATGCTGTACTGTGGGTGGCTGAGGAATACGGTCAGAAGAACCCCGTGACAACCCAGCAGGACGGTATGTACCAATGGGACGTACCACAGGGACTGTGGCAGGTACGATTCCAGAAAGAGGGCTACGCTGACACACAGACCGAGTGGCTACCTGTACCTCCTCCACAACTTGAGGTGAACATAGCCATGACTACAACAGAGAAACCCACTATAAAGGACGCAAAGGCCTACACGGATGGGGTCACGATGGAGTTCAGCAAGTACATGAACACTTCCAGCGTTGCCCAGAGCATCAGAGTGACGGCTGGTGGCAAGAACGTAGAAGGAACTGTTAGTGCCATGAATGAAGAGGCTGGCAAGGACGGAACGATGCTGGCAAGTCTGTTCCGCTTCACTCCCAAGTCTGCCATCTCAACCAAAACCGTGATGCTGAATGTAGCAACCAGTGCAAAGGATTATGCCTCTGTTGCCTTGGGTACAGTCTACAGCCGCGAACTGAATGTAGAAGATGCTGTAGAGTCCATTACATCACCTGATATGGTGTATGCCTACACTTCCGAACCTACAGAAATCACCATCAAGGCTACTCCAGCCAAGGCTGTAAGTGGGAAGATGCTGAGCGTAAGTTGTGCTGCAAGTTACGTGACAATTACTCCCGCATACGTCACCTTCGACGACAATGGAGAGGCTAAGATTACCGTTACTGGTAGTATGCCCGGACAAGCAACTGTAAACTTCACAATCGGCGAAATGAAGTCAGCAACCAGTATAAGTTTCACTTACGAGAAATTCAATGCTGTGGCTGACCCTGTAGCGAGTGAAGCTGACGGTGCCGAACTGGAAGCTGGTACTGAGATCGTATTGGTAACAGCAACCGAGGGTGCCACCATCTTCTACACCTTGGACGGCAGTTGTCCCTGTGTGGCTTCTGATGCACGTTTGACCTATACCAAGCCCATCGTTGTGACCAAGGATGTTACCCTGAAGGCTGTTGCGATGAAGGCGGACATGATGGATAGCGAAGTGGTGACATACAGATACAAGATCATGGCAGATGGCATTGCAAGTATTGCGTCAGAGGAAATGCAAGAAACCATTTACACCATAGATGGAAAGCGAGTGAAGCGTCCACTCTCGCCTGGTGCATACATTGGTGTCTACAGTTCTGACAATGGCACTATGCGTAAAAAGTTCATGGTAAAATAGCCACGTTGGCTCATACTTTGAGAAAAATAGGGAAATGGGAAGGGTTTTTAGGAAAATCCTTCCCATTATGCCAAAATAAGTAATTATCTTTGCATCAAAGAAACAGGAACGGAGATGAGAAGAAGACTGATATTGCTATGCACCGTATTTTTGTGCCTGGGTGTTCAAGCACAGAAAGCACATGACCTGCCAACAGACAAGAAAAGGGCTGTGTATGGCAATGGGTACTATGTCTCTCCATCTGAGTATGATTACACGCAGGTAGTCAAGGATATCACCAAGGACTGTACCACGAAATACGAGCAGGCTAAGGCACTCTACCTGTGGATATGCAGGAACATCAGCTATGACACCCCGTCTGACATTCGCAATGCAGACCAATGCTGGACAAAGCGAAAAGCTGTGTGTCAGGGGTACTGTGAATTGTTCTACCGTATGGCAGAAACACTGAAACTGAAAACCAACTTGGTGTACGGTACAAGCAAGAACTCGGAAGGTTACAGGGAGGGACACTCGTGGCTGAGCGTCAAGACAGACCAAGGAGAGATACTGATGGACCCCACATGGGGTTCAGGCTCTGTGGTGAATGGCAAGTTCAGACGCATCAAAGACCCTCTGGTATGGTTTGATGTGGATCCTGAGCTGTTCATACATACTCATTTGCCGGAAAACAAAAAACACCAGCACTTGAAAGAACTGGTGACGGAAGAAGGTTTTGACACCCTGGAGTATGTAAGACCTGAAGTTAAGTGACAACTACACTAACTTTTGTTCCAAAGCCTTGCGAACAAGGGCTGCGGTATTGTTCACACCAAGTTTGGCACGCAGGAACTTAGTGTAACCATGAACCGTCTCAAAAGAGAGGCAGAGACGGTCTGCGATCTGTTTCATGGGCAGTCCCTCAACGATAAGGGCCAGGATCTCACGCTCACGAACGGTAAGTTGCTCTTGACGTTTGCCCGGTGTTGTCTCTAAGATACGGCGCGAAAGAGGGCAAAGATAGGTTCGGCCTGCCAAAACCTCACGAATACCTGTAATAAAGTCCTCACTGGGGGAATCCTTCTGCACATAACCATGCGTACCAGCATCCAAAGCCCAACGGATAACATTGGGTTCGCCATAGGTGGTGAAGATAAGAATACGCATCTTGGGGTACTGTTCCAACCATTTGGCTATGCTGTCAATGGCATTACCATCAGGCATTCCTACATCAAGCAACAAAATGTCTGGACGAATCTCTCCCAGAGATTTATCGCACTCTGCAATGGTGCAAGCGATGGAAGCAACATCTCCCACACCGCTCTGATGTATGATATTTCGTATGCCTTCTGCCACCAACAAATGGTCGTCAGCAAGTAGGATTGTAGCCATTGATGCAGTCCTTTCAGGTATTTGACTACAAAATTCGGTGTTTCTGCGCAAATACGCAATCCCCCATTTGGGGGTATTTGCAGAGAAAAAGGGATAGATTCATAGACAAATACACTGAAAAACGACTACAAAAAGCAAAAAAGAAGATTAAACAGGAAGTGTAAAGTAAATTTCAGTACCCTTTCCAGGTGTTGAACTGATGTTTATCGAACCACCCGCAGTCTTCAGTCTCTCCTGAATATTGGTCAAACCCGAACCCTGTTTTTTGGTTGAGGTTTCAATATCAAATCCTACTCCATCATCGGCAACAATGGCCGAAACCTCATGCTCATCAAACATCACCTGAACCATGATGTGATTGGCACGTGCATGTTTGAGGGCATTATTGATCAACTCATGCAAGACACAGTAGACAAGTATCTCCAAGTGGGCATCAAAACGAATGGGCGTACCCATAACATCGCAGTCCACATGGGGCAACACCTGACAGTACTCCTCAATAGCAGCACTAAGTCCGTTATGTGACAAGGAGAGGGGCATGAGGTGATGGGCCACCTTACGCATCTCGGCATGGGTCTGTTGAAGCAACTGAGTGGCTTCAGGGGTGTTTCCACTCTCCAGAGATAGACGCGTAGCAGTGAGCATTCCCCCTAATCGATCGTGAAGGTCGCGAGCCAAGCGTTGACGTTCATCGTGCTCTCCCATCAGTTTGGCATTCATCAACTGAATCTTTCGTCTATATAAGTAATGGGAAAAAAGCGACAATGCCAAGAGCACAAGAACCACGATGACAGCAATGTAGGTGATGTTGGTCATACGCTGCGTAAGTTCCATCTCTGCAATCCGGGCTTCTTTCTTCTGCGTCTCATACATCACCTGCATCTCGCCTAATGCTGACTGATGTTGTTGGTTGGCAAAGGTGTCGTATGCGTCTTGCATGAGATGGGTGTAGCATTCTGCCTCGTCTGCCTTTCCCAAATGAGCATAGGCAACACTGAGTTTCTGATAGACACCGATGTTATGGTGTAAATCCTCATCATTCTCCTCAAGGGATTTCAAACCAAAATCCACGACTTGCTGCCATTCTTTGCGCGACATGCACAGTTCTGCCTGGAAGGCATAGAAGTCAGACACATCGGTATTATCCCCCCCAAAACGCTGGATGAAAGGTTCTGCTTGATCCATATACTCTTGGGCCAGGACCGCATCCCCATAACCCAGATAAGCAATACGTGCCATACAAATATAAACTGAAAAGGCAGTACCGAACTCCTCGTCAACATGCTTGAGGTAATAATTCAAAGCGGTCTTCGCAGCCTTCATGGCCTCACCGTTTTGTCCCATATTCAACAGCGACATGGCCAATCCACTTATGGGCAACATCTGAATGAGGGAATCCTGAGTGAGAGCAGCAGCCTTCTGAGACAGGAGATAGTACTTGTGAGCCTCTTCATTGTTGCTCATTTCCAGAAACATTTCTCCGATATTATAATACAGGATGGCCTCACTCTCATGCCAACCGTATTCCTCGAAGATCTTCAAGGCCTTAAGGTAATACTCAAGGGCAAGAGTGGACATGGACTGGATATTATAGAGATTACCTATCGTACCATAAAGGGTGGACGCAGCATCGTCTACATCGGACTTGGTGTAGCGCTTGTTCTTCCTCATCTGGTTGACAACCTCCTCAGAACGCTCATAACAATGCTGAGCCGAATCATACAGACATTCACCATAGGCACACTGACCAATCAGGCGAAAAGCACTAGATCGGACAATGAGACCATTATCCTTCCCCTCAGTAAGTTTCAGAATAGTATTGGCATGCAGGTGCATCTTTCTGCTATCCGTTTGCAGATAACCCCACATAAGATCAGAATGAGCACGCAGACGATCTTCCCACCCAAGACTCTTCTCATGACGCAGCACCTGCTCCAGGGAATCTATAGCCCTGTCACGATGGTCTTCATATCCCCACACGAAATTTGTGGATAGGGAAAAGAGTAAAAAGAGAAAGAAGGATATGTGTTTCATGGGGTGTAGGTTTATCCTGCAATACGTTGCAGAACGCGGTTTTCATTTATAATGGCAATTCTGCAATACGTTGCAGAATACGATTTTGTCCCTTAATTCCTCATTACCCAACGATCACCATGGCGCAACATAGGGCATGCCATGCATTCGTGGGTAGAGTCACCAAAAGCCACGTCCAGATAAACAAGATGAGTGGAATCAGCAAGTACTTCCTCTCGAACAGCAGTAAAGCGTACATAGCCACCACGGCGACTCTGCTCCACCTTGACATGCTGAGCCAAGAGGTCAACACGCTGGCTGAGATAGTCCTGAGGGAGGGACTCACAACCGTATGTACCTCGGATAAATTCCTCGTATTGCCCGTTAATCAGCATATTGTAATAAACCTCTGCCTGCTGAGCTGGAGTAAAGACCTGCTGTTTCTGACAAGCCCAAAATAAACCTGTCAGAAGCAGCAAGACAATCGCTATTATTTGACGAGAACTACGAGACATCCGTGAGTCATCTTACTTTTGACGAACAAAGACATTGATGGGGCAGCCAGAGAAGTCCCAACGTTCGCGAATCTTGTTCTCAAGGAAACGACGATAAGGTTCCTTGACATACTGAGGCAGATTAGCATAGAACACGAAAGTGGGGATGCGTGTATCGGGAACCTGCGAACAGTACTTGATCTTGATGTACTTACCCTTCATTGATGGTGGTGGATATGCCTCGATGAGAGGGAGCATCTCCTCATTGAGTTTGGTAGTAGAGACACGACGCTTGCGGTTCTCGTAGACATCCTTGGCAGTCTCCAACACCTTGAAGATGCGCTGCTTGGTAAGGGCAGAACCGTAGATGATGGGGAAATCATCAAAGGGAGCCATACGATTACGGATAGCATACTCGAACTCATCCATCACCTTCTGACTCTTGTCAGGTACGAGGTCCCACTTGTTGACCACCACAACAAGGCTCTTCTGGTTGCGCTGAATAAGCTGGAAGATATTGAGGTCCTGACCCTCAATACCACGAGTGGCATCAATCATCAGGATACAGACATCACTGTTCTCAATGCTGCGAATAGAACGCATCACGCTGTAGAACTCAAGGTCTTCGCTGACCTTGTTCTTACGACGAATACCTGCAGTATCTACCAAATAGAAGTCGAAACCAAACTTGTCATAGCGGGTATAGATACTGTCACGAGTAGTACCTGCAATGTCAGTGACGATATTACGCTCCTCACCGATAAAGGCATTGACCAGACTTGACTTACCTGCATTAGGACGACCCACAACGGCAAAGCGAGGAATGTTCTCATCGGGCATCTCTTCACTGTTCTTGGGGAACTTCTCCAAGACAAGGTCCAACAAGTCACCCGTACCACTACCTGTGGCAGATGAGATACAATAAGGATCACCCAGACCGAGCTTGTAGAACTCTGCTGCCAGGTACTGCTGATTGTTGTTGTCAGCCTTATTGGCTACGAGAATAACGGGTTTCTTGGTACGGCGAAGGATACCTGCAACTGCCTCGTCAAGGTCAGTGACGCCGTTGTTGATATCTACCAGAAAGAGGATGACGTCAGCCTCCTCCGTAGCAAGGGTTACCTGCTTACGGATCTCCTCCTCGAAGATATCATCGCTGTTTACCACCCATCCACCTGTATCTACCACAGAAAACTCATGACCTGTCCAAAGGCACTTGCCGTACTGACGGTCACGTGTGGTTCCTGCCTCGTCACTAACGATAGCATGGCGCGTCTGGGTAAGACGGTTGAAAAGTGTACTCTTGCCCACATTTGGGCGTCCTACTATTGCTACTAAGTTTGCCATATTAAGCCTAACCCCTCACCCTTCCCAAGGGAAGGGAGCCATTTTGGTCACATTTCAAGAACCAAAAGGCTCGAGGGAATATTTATATTTTTACTATATTTACAATCAACAATACTGTTTTCCACAACAGCATCAAACGGAACATAATCGTCCTTGGTAACATTTTCGCACCTTGTTCCCATGTCTTTACACCCCCCTTCCCTTTGGGAAGGGATGGGGTTAGACTTCATATCCGTAGGCCTTAAGGGCACGTTCACTGTTACGCCAGTCCTTGTCAACCTTCACGAAAACCTCAAGGTAGATACTCTTGCCAAAGAACTTCTCCAAGCTCTTACGAGCCTCTGTTGAGACACGCTTCAAGGCAACACCCTGATGTCCGATAATAATGCCCTTCTGACTTTCACGCTCACAGTAGATGACAGCATTGATATGAATGTTCTTCTCCGTCTCCTTGAACTGCTCTACCACAGCCTCAACTGAATAGGGAATCTCCTTGTCATAATAGAGCAGGATCTTCTCACGGAGAATCTCCGTCACAAAGAATCGGGCAGGTTTATCCGTCCACTGATCCTTGTCGAAATAGGCAGGACTTTCTGGCAACAGGGCCTTGATACGCTCCAGCACATTATCGACATTAAATCGATGCAAGGCACTGATGGGGAATATCTCTGCCTGGGGCAGGGCATCATGCCAAAGGGCTACCTTCTCCTCCAGGACTTTCTGATTACTGAGATCAATCTTGTTGATGAGCACCAAGATGGGAACCTGCATACGCTGTACCTTGGAGAGAAACTCCTGATTCTTATCGGGAGTCTCCACCATGTCTGTAACATAAAGCAGTACATCAGCATCGGTCAGCGCACTTTCGCTGAACTGCAGCATAGACTCCTGCAACTTATAGTTGGGTTTCAACACTCCAGGGGTGTCACTGAAGACAATCTGCATCTCAGGGGTATTGAGGATACCCATGATACGATGACGTGTGGTCTGAGCCTTGAAGGTAGCAATGCTGATTCGCTCGCCAACGAGAAGATTCATCAGCGTACTCTTACCCACATTGGGATTACCCACGATATTTACGAAACCTGCTTTATGCATTAGGTGCTCTGTCTGAATTTGTTTATTCTAGGTTTTTCTAGGTTATCCTAGGTATTCCTAGGCTTTCCTAGGTTTTCCTAGGTTTTCCTGGATGATTATTCCTAAATTACCTCAATACTCCGTTGGTGAGTTCCAAGGGTGTTACCTCAGTCACACCACGCTTCTCGTACCACTCCTCACGGGTAATCTCACCTTCCTTATAGAACTCTGCTGGAGACTTGGCAGCCTCTGCTGCACCATCATAGCCCCATACCATATAACTGGCACCCCAGGTGAAACCTGCACCGAATGCGGTGAAAATCAACTTGTCACCCTTCTTCAGACGAGGTTCATACTCCCAAAGGCAAAGAGGCAACGTACCACCACTGGTGTTGGCCATGTGATCGATGTTGACCATGATATGGTCCTCCTCAATACCAATACGGCTTGTCACAGAAAGTTCGATGTTGATATTAGCCTGATGGGGAACAACCCAAGCAATATTGTCTTTAGTCAGATTATTGCGCTCTGCAATGGTCTTAACGGCAGTACTCATATCCAGTACGGCGTGCTTGTAGACCTGACGTCCCTCCTGATATACAGTGTGTTCGAGGTCATCAACACTCTGATGAGTAGGCATCTTAGCACTACCACCAGCGGTCATTCTGAGGTTCTGCAGGCCCTTGCCGTCTACACGGTAATATCCGTCCATCAGACCCACTTCCTCAGTGGTAGCCTCCATCATAACGCATGCAGCACCATCACCGAAGATAGGACAGGTGTTACGATCTGTATAGTTGGTCATGCTTGACATGTGGTCACCACCACAGACAATGACTCTCTTGTAGCGACCACTACGGATATAGCTTGCAGCAGCTTCAATAGCATAGAGGAAACCTGCACATGCTGCCTCCATATCAAAACCAAAAGCGTTCTTCAATCCCACATTGCCAATCACGAGAGAGGCAGTAGAGGGGAAATGATAATCGGGAGTTGTTGTGGCACAAATAACCAACTCCACTGTATCGGGATCAACCTGTGTCTTCTGCAACAACTGCTGCACAGCACGGGTCATGAGGTATGAAGTGCCTGAACCCTGTTCGGGCTTAAGGATATGGCGAGTCTTTACGCCAATACGCTCCATAATCCATTCATCACTGGTCTCAACGATTCGTGACATCTCTTCGTTGTCAAGGATATAGTTGGGGACGTATCCACCTACACCAGTAATGACTGCATTTATCTTTTCCATAATCTTCTTAGGTCTGTT
>DCIS01000003.1:0-1572 GCA_002317475.1 Prevotellaceae bacterium UBA1720
AGAAGGTCGGTCTGCTCACTCTTGGTGGGAAGACCTGTAGCAGGACCACCACGCTGAACATCAAGAACAACCAGAGGCAACTCCATGATGACAGCGAGGTTCATAGCCTCTGACTTCAAACAGATACCAGGACCTGAAGTTGAGGTGACTGCCAGTGCACCAGCAAATGCTGCACCTACAGAACTTGCACAACCTGCAATCTCGTCCTCACACTGTACGGTGGTGACACCCAGGGACTTGTGCTTTGACAACTCATGAAGCACGTCAGTAGCGGGAGTGATAGGATAAGAACCGAGATAAAGCTTCAAGCCCGACTTCTCTGCAGCAGCAATGAAACCGTAAGCTGTAGCCTTGTTACCTGTGATGTCCATGTAGCGTCCGGGCACCTTGTTCTTGGTCTCTATGCGGTATACATTATAGGCACTGCTGTGTGTGTTGTGTCCGTAATCGTAACCAGCCTGAATAACCTTGATGTTAGCCTCAGCCACGCCTGGCTTCTTGGCGAACTTCTCCTTCAGGTAGTTGAAAGCAATATCAAGATCACGGTCGAAGAGCCAGCAAACGAGACCCAGGGCAAACATATTACGGCACTTCATGATGCTCTTCACGTCCATACCGCTGTCCTTCAGACAGTCCTTTACCATCTGGGTCAAAGGGCAAGCGATGACACGATCAGGGTCAATATTCATCTCGCCCAGGTAATCCTCGGTCTTGAAAGCAGCCTTCTCAAGGTCCTTGGCACCAAATGAGTCTGTATCAATGATGATGGTAGCACCGGGCTTGGCATACTTATACTGAGTCTTGAGTGCTGCTGCATTCATCGCAACGAGCACATCGCACTGGTCACCAGGGGTGTAAACCTGCTCTGCACCAATGTGAACCTGAAAACCAGAGACACCGGTCAACGAACCTTGCGGGGCACGGATATCTGCGGGATAATCGGGGAATGTACTGATACTGTTTCCAACGGTTGCAGACACCGTGGAGAAGATGTTTCCGGCCAACTGCATACCGTCACCGGAGTCACCAGAGAAACGGACAACAACCTGGTCCAGTTCCTTCATTTCTAATGATTCTGCCATATCTTTCTATCTTTTCAGTGAATTATCTTACTCTGAATCCTTTTCTTAGGACATTGTTACTGCAAATTTATAACTTTTCCGCCACAAATAAAAACAATCTGTTATTTTATAAAGGCAAAAGACCACCAAATTGACATATATCAACCTGTGATCTTTTGTATTATGCTTTGCTTTTGCATTCAGGACTACATTTTGTGCAGTTAACCTATATGTCTTTTGTTGTGTACTTTTGTAGTACCCCCGCCGGGAATCGAACCCGGATCAAAGGTTTAGGAAACCTCCGTTCTATCCATTTAACTACAGGGGCATCACGCTCGCACGTACAGTTTATAATGTACGCGCGAGGTGTATGTTGGGTTTCGGATTATGCCTTAGCCTCCTTCTTTGCCAATTTCTTGCGCATGATAGCGTAAGCAGTAGGAGCAGCAACGAAGATTGAAGACAGAGTACCGAAGATAACACCCAGGATCATCGCGAAGGCGAAACTGCG
>DCIS01000003.1:1667-2104 GCA_002317475.1 Prevotellaceae bacterium UBA1720
GACTTGTTGATCAGCTCAGCACGATCCATCTTGGGATGCAGACCGATGAACTCACGGATACGGTCGAATACAACCACCTTATCGTTGATAGAGTAACCGATAGCGGTGAGGACTGCACCAATGAAGGTCTGGTCGATCTCAAGGCTCATAGGCAGGATACCCCACCAGATAGCGTACATACCGAGGATGAACATGATATCGCAGAACAATGCGGTGATAGCACCTACTGAGAATGCGAAGTCACGGAAACGGATCAGGATGTAGATGAAGATTGCTACGAATGCGAGCAATACGCTCAGGATAGCACCACGTGTGATGTCCTCAGCGATAGAAGGACCTACCTTCTGGCTGCTGATGATAGCACCACCTACACGGTTATCGGGGTTCTTGAAGTCCTCAGCGGTAACCTCTGCAGCAAGCAGATTAGCACCCTGCAG
>DCIS01000003.1:2253-5566 GCA_002317475.1 Prevotellaceae bacterium UBA1720
GTCAGCACGTCACGTGCCTGCTCGGGCTGAACCTCCTTGTCGAAGGCAACAACGAAGTTACGACCACCTGTGAAGTCGATACTCTTGCTGAAACCACGACCCAGCATGAAGCCTGCGCAGATGACAACGATAGCACCGAATACGATGAAGCTCTTCTTGGCCATACCCATGAAGTTGTATGCAGGGTTCTGGAAGAACTTCTGAGCAGCGGGAGTTGTGAAGGTGAGGTTCAGCCACTTGTCCTTAGCCATTACTGATTCGTAAACTACGCGAGTCAGGAATACGGCGGTGAAGAAGCTGATACAGATACCGATGATCAGCGTGGTAGCAAAACCACGGATTGGACCAGTACCGAAGTAGAACAGGATGACACCAGTGATGATAGAGGTGATGTTAGAGTCGAAGATAGCGCTGAATGCGTTGCTGTAACCAGCAGCAAGTGCCTCACGGGTACGCTTACCAGCACGCAACTCCTCCTTGGTACGCTCGTAGATCAACACGTTAGCATCCACAGCCATACCCAGTGACAATACCATACCGGCGATACCAGACATGGTCAGAGCAGCCTGGAAGCTGTTCAGGATACCAATGGTGAAGAAGAGGTTGAGCAACAAAGCGCAGTTTGCAACCATACCAGGAATCATACCGTACATGACAACCATGTAGATCATCAGGATCACGAATGCGATGATACAGCTCCAAAGACCCTGGTTGATAGACTCAGCACCGAGTGAGGGACCTACGATCTCCTCGCTGACGATGTGTGCAGGAGCAGACATACGACCAGACTTCAGTACGTTCACCAAGTCACGGGTATCCTCGGGAGTGAAGTTACCGGTAATCTCAGAGTTACCACCTACGATCTCGTTCTGTACGTTAGGAGCACTGTATACCTTGTCGTCCAATACAATAGCGATGGGGCGCTTGATATTCTTGCGGGTCAGGGTAGCCCAGTCACGAGCACCCTCGGTAGTCATGGTCATGCTTACACAGGGATGACCGTTCTGGTCGTAGCTCTCACGAGCGGTGCTGACAACATCACCCTCCATGTTAGCACGGCCATTGTCGGTGCTCACCTTCAAAGCATGAATACCAAGCAGGTTTGTCTTCTTCTCGAGATCCTTGCCATCCTCGCGAACCCAGGTGGTAACGTTCTTCACGCTCCAACGGAGAGCGACATTGTTAGAACGGAGAACCTCCTTTACTGCGGGCAAGTTCAGGATAGAGTCGATAGCAGCCATACGGAACTTAGGAGCAGCACAGCATACGCTTGAACCTACGCCACGACCGGTCTGATCGAGCAGAGAGGTAAAGGTGATGCAGTCAGAGCTCTTGGTAGTCTCAGCAGCCTTCTCTGCAGCTACAGCCTCTGTCAGGCTCTTGGCAGCAGCGGTATCAGCCTCCAGGGTGTCAGCTACCTCCTCAACAACGGGAGCAGCCTCCTCGGTGGTGGTGAACTGTGCCAAAGCAGCCTCCTTCTGGCAAGCCTGGTCAATCTGGCGGAACAGACCCTTAGCCTGGATCTCGTTAGCCAACCAGCACTCCCAGAACTCCAGGTTAGCGCTACCCTGCAAGAGGTTACGTACACGCTCGGGCTCCTTTACACCGGGGAGCTCAACCATGATACGGCCCTTCTGACCCTCCAGACGCTGGATGTTGGGCTGAGCCACACCAAACTGGTCGATACGGTTACGCAGGATGTTGAAAGCGTTCTCGATGCTTGAGTTAACCTCCTCCTCGAGTACCTTCTTTACCTCTGCGTCGGTGTTGTTGCTCTTTACCTTGCTACCCAGAGACTCGGTTGAAGAGAATACACGACCAAGCTGGTCCTTACCCTTCAAATCCTGATACTTGCTGATGAAGTCAGATACTACATCGCCACCAGCCTTAGCGCTCTCCTCAGCTACAGCAATAGCCTGAGCAAAAGCAGAATCAGTAGCCTCACGGTGGTCAGAGAGTGCCTTCAGTACATCGGGTACACCAACCTCCAGGATGACGTTCATGCCACCTTCGAGGTCCAGACCGAAGCTCAGACCCATCTCGCGGACAGAACGCATGTTCATCCACAGGAAACCATCTTTCTCGCTGTCCAGGATAGTGTCCTGGTACTCCTCAGCTGCTGCATAACCCTTGGTTGCAGCAATCTCATCAACAGTTGCCTTGAAGTTTCTGCTCTTCACCGTAATAGCCAGGTAAAGACAGCAGATAACAGCCAAGCAGACTGCGATAAGCTTTACAAATCCTTTGTTTTGCATTTTGTTTGAATTGATTATATTTATTATTGTTTATATACGCGTGTACGCAAATAGTTCGCAAATGTACAATTTTTCCCTGACATTTCGGGCATAATGGTACATTTATTTGCACTAAATTGCTGAAAATGCTAAAATTTTATCCAGGAAACGATAGGATAATGGTCGGAAACGTCAATTCTACGGTCAATAGAGGTACATCCGCTCTCTCCCTCCTCAGAGAAGAAAATGTGGTCTATCCTTACCCAAAAACCTTTCTGATTATATGACACTCCGATGCCTCTTCCACTGTCTCGATAGGCATTTTTCATGTGTCGGGCCAGGGTCTGGTAGGCATAGGATATCGGGGTGTCATTGAAGTCACCACACACGATGATATGCTTGCCTGCATATTGTTGCACGAAACTATGCAGGGCTTTCGTCTGGTTACCACGGTAGCGCGCTGACGTGGACATCAAGGACAAGATGCTTCGCCCACTCTCCTTGGCCCTTTCATATTCAGGTTCGCGAAGCACCTGGACGTATTCGTCCTTGATCTCCTGTGACAAACCATTGCTCTCGAGATGGTTATTCACCAGGACAATGGTGTCACCCCCATGCTCCAGCAGATACCACTGACTGCCATTTGAACGGGTTTCGTAGGACAAGGTATCCGTTTGCAGGATGTGAAGGCGTGTGAAAAGTGCATGAGTGTTTTGCTGATGAGCCTCATAACCCAGTTCGGCCATACCGCTGATTAACGTTTCGTCAAGGGTTGTCTCTTGCAGGCAAATAATATCTGCGTCAATATTTTTCAAGTATTGTATGGCTGAATCTCTGCCCTCTGCTCCTCCCAATCCGTGCGTGTTCCAGGATACAACCTTCAAAGCATCATCAGGTCTCTCGTCCCCGAAATTCAGCGGATAATAGTCCAGGATATAAGACGAGCAGAGTAGCAGTCCCAAAACAGGTACCCAGATACGCTTTACATTAATAAACAGCCAGAACAGAACAAATAGCAGATTGACTAATAAAGCAATTGGGAATGAAATGGTTACCAGAGACAGTTTGGGGTATGTATC
>DCIS01000027.1 GCA_002317475.1 Prevotellaceae bacterium UBA1720
ACGCCCGTCACGGTGTAGTTGCCGAGGGTGTCGGTGTAGGCACAGAGCGAGAACTGGTTGTCTTCAGGCTGTTCCAACGAAGTGATGGCGTCGTTGATCTGACCATGACGGCCGTTGCTGATACCTGTTGACTTGGAGTTGTCGTAGACATAGGTCTGACCGTTCAGGCCCTCGTCCATAGGCCAGTAGATGGCCAGGTTGGCCTCGTTGCCCGAGAGGCGGTGGTTGTAGTTCTTCTGGATCTCTGCCTTGGTCAGACACTTGCCCGAGAAGAGGCGGAACTCGTCAATCTGACCCTTGAAACCATTGTCACCAACTGTGATTTCCTTGGCATTTGGTTGTGCAGTGATTGATGCTGACGTGATGCCGGTAGACTGGAATCCTGTTTCTTTTCGTTCGATGGTTCCATCGGGTTTTACACAAGTGAGCACCCATTTACCCTTGCTGGTATCCACGCCATACATGATGTTGCTCCACTTGTTGGCAGGGATGGTGAAGACTTGTCCGCTTTTTCCCAACTTGCCATCGCTGTTAAGAATTGCAATCTTAATGCCAAATGTACCATCGTCTCTCCTTCCCAACTGGATGGCTGCCATGCTGGGGATGACGAAGGGTTGGTATGTCTCACCGACTTCCAGTCCTGTAGAATCGGGGTTGACGAACATCTGGACGGACCATGACTTGTCGCCGAAGAGCTGATTGATCTCGTCGTTCGTGGTGGCGTAGGTCAGACCTTGTGATGAGGAGCCGTTGAACTCCATGGAGCGGAACAGGCACTTCTGCGACTCGTCGCTGGCGTCAGAAGCATTAAGGCCTATCTTGACGCCTTCGACAGCGGTGCCAGAACCGTAGGTGACGCGACCTGACACAACGCCGGATGCAATGGCAAAACCGTCGGTCGTGTCAAACGAGGTGTTGGTGGGCTGTGTGTTGCCGGTACAGTTGACCAGCGTCTCCACCTTGTATTCATAGTAGCTGCCGGGCTGTGCGCTGTTGTCGTCGAAGCTGTAGCTGGAAGCCGTGCCCGACTGACTGTTCACTCTCACCCAGTCTGTCTCACTGTCGCTGCCGAAGAGACGACGGTAGAGCACGCAGGTGGTCTGCGAAGAACCGTGCTGGTCGACATCCCAGTAGAGCTTGATGGTACCGTTGTAGTTGCCTCGTGAGGCAGTCAGGCTACCCTTCACAACCTGGCTCTGTCCCTGGATAGAACCTGACACTTTCTCGGTGGTGAAGTTCTCATCAAAGGCTGAGTACTTGACGTAGTAGGTATGCGTGTCGCAACCCGTACCCAGGTCGCTCGTATTCTCTTCGTAGACAAGCTCCTTCTCGTCGCTGTTCGTCACGTTGAATGTCATTACCTTGACGGCTGTTCCGCCGTTCTTCTGGTGGTACAGGTCGAAGGTGTAGGGATTGCTGCTGCTGGCATTCTTGACGCCATCCTTGAGCGATATCTTGACCGTAATGCTGTTGTCGCCCGAAACCACATTGGGGGTGACAATGAGAGGGTTGGTGATGTTCTTCGAACTGTTTGCTGACAAGTCTTCAGCATCTGTATAGGAGGTGAATGTCTTCCCCCAGGCAGTAGGCTGGAACACTACATAATAGGTGTAGAGCGTGTTGTCGCCCTGCTTGTTGAACACCAGTCCGTCTTTGTCGGTGTAGCTGGTGGTGGCATAGTCCAGCTCGGTCAGTTTGATCATAGCATTCGTTCCGTACTGGCGGAAGACGATCCACTTTCCATCCTTGATGGAGTTGCTGCTCTTGCAGTCGGCCGTCCAGCTGAGCTTGATGCTGCGGTTCCATGCATCAGCGGTGGTGGTCAGACTCTTGGGGCGTGCGTAACCGTAGAGGGTGACTGCAGCATAGTCCTTGTTGTAGGCAACACTCCGAAATTGTGTGTCTCCATTGCTCGAGAAACCGTCATGAATGACTACCTTTCCATTACTGTTCCATCTGCGTATGCGTGGGTATACTACAACGTCATCGTAGTTGCTTGTCACGTTGAAGTCTGCGCTGCCCGATGCAGCTTGCGCTTCCGTGTCTTTCCATACCCATCGTTTGTCTGCCCAGGCAGATGTCCAGTCCCAGAACTGGCTGGCGGAAGGCTCGCTCTTGTAGCCTACCAGTGTGTATTTCCAATAACTGGGGGAAGTGCTCTTCAGTACAAAATCACTCGTCACAAGACCAGTGACCGACATGTTTGCCTTCTTGTTACCGGTACGTGTCACGCTGACCGAACTTGGCATTACGACGGAGGGAGCACCCATGGTAATCTCCGGACCGCTGGTCTTCTTCACCTCGTCGCCTGCGTTTCCATCTTTCGAGTAAGCCATCCAGAGACCCTTGATGGCAATCTTGTGCGTCGCACCTACCAGCATCTGGTCCAGTACGACATCGGCTGTGACGGTACACGTTTTTGCCTTGCTGTCAGCATTCCACACCGGATTGCTGATGACAATCCTACCCGTGCGGAAGGAGTTACCTGTAAAGGTGGCATCGATGATGGTTTGCTTGCCATAGTCTTCACACAACTTCTTGGCCCAGTCCTCACCGCTCTTGGTGATATCGTTGTACTTCTGGTTACCGGCTCGTCCCGAACCGTTCCATCCGTCACTGGTACCCGAGTTGAAAACCTTACAGGGGTTGTTCGTGATGGAGCACTTGTCTGCGTCCATCGAGGCTGCTGTAAGGTCCAGAACAGCGACACCGTCGACATAGAGCCAGACGTGGTTTGACGTGTTGTTCTGGTCCGCAAAGAAATTGTTGTCTCCGTCGTAGTTGTACCAGACGAAGGTCATCGTAACTTCCGAGTTGCCCTTAAGCCCCACTGCTGTGCTGGAGGATACCAGGTTCGCCCATGTGCCGGCCGAGGCCTGCATGGCGAATCCCGTCAGCAACAACAGCGAGAGCATCAGAGATCTCGTCAGTCGTCGGGCTCTCCGTCCTCGTTTCTGAGGTGCGGTTGCCCTTTGCTTGATTAGTTTGAACATAAGTTGTAAAATTTAAATAATGAATATGAATTTGCTACTTTTTCTCTTCTATTTTTTGGGGGGAAGCAACTCTTCTAGGGGAAGATGTTCTGGGATGCTTGTTATGTGCCAAGCCGTTCTTTTCCGTATTCGACACGTGCTCGATAGTGGGATAGGCAGCGTCGATGTCGTAGGAGTAGCTGATGATGTTCTTGAACATCATGCAGAAACCAAGCATTGCCACCACCATCAGGATGGTCATGGCGTTGGGAATCTCTCCCCAATAGAGCACCACTACAGCACTGCTGATGCCTACAAAGACGATGAAGTGGCAGTTGGCGAAGAGCCACTTGACGAAATGGTCTATGTGAGGCAGTGACTGCAGGGTGGATAGTTTCCTTACACGTGCGTAAATAAGATATATGTCGAGCGCGAGGTAACCGCAATGCAGGAAGAAGGGTACAAGCAAGAGAGCGTGCCACCAGGTGTGGGCAGCACGGTTGAAGTCGTCGGCAACCTCTACGCCGAAACCTTGCTGCAGGATGAAGGGCAACCAGAGGCACAGCAGGCTGAAGAGCACGCACACCACATCACGCACCACTCGCCATGGTTTAAAATAGTCGGGGTCAAGGATGGATATGTGGCTCAGTCCTAACAGGGCACCGCCGATGTGCAGATAGCTGATGCACACTGCCACATAGCAGGTGGGCATGTGGATACGGAAATGATACTTGACATGCAACAGATATCCTACGGCAAAGACCATATAGGCAATGGCGCTCAACAGACATGAACGGGCATAGTTGCGGTAGCTCGTACTGAACGCCTTCATCAACAGGGCTGTAGCCATCACCAGACTAAGGATGGCGGAGGCTGTGAGTATGCCGTCAAGCAGCGCGCTGTCAAAATCTTCTATCTGTGGAAAGTTGTACATAGATAATGAAGTAAGTGATCACAATTAGCTTTATAATAGATATGCTCAATTTTGATGCAATTTCCCTGTCTTACGAAAAGAATGCGCGAAGGTATAAAAAAAAATGGTATCTACTACTATCCTCAAAAACGTAGGTGTAAGATTATCGTAACTTAGGTGTAAGATTATCGTTTGCCGTGTGTAAGATTATTGTTTTTCCCATTGAAGCAAAGTGAAAAAAGTTTGCCGAAAGCAAGAAAACTATCAAATTTGATACATTTTCTATCAAAAAAATGCAAATAACGGCCTTTTTTAGGGTATAGGTCTAAAAAAACGCGTAATTTTGTATCATGTTTACAATAGAGGAGATACAGAGCATAGGCATCTTTGTCAACGCGCTCATTGCTGTCATTGTGGTACTGGTGCCCGTCCGCAATACCGATGGCACGAAGAGGCAGAATGGGGTCTATAATACATCAAGGTGGATGTTGGCTTCCGCCCTGGCGCTCTTCGTCGTACATTTCACCCTGCAACGCACTATGGGTTTCCGTCACATGGAAGGACAGCAGGCAGCACTCGTCAATACCTTGTTCTATCTGCCTGCCTTTGTGCTTATCAACCTTGGCATCCTCAATCTCTTGAGTTTTGGTAACATCAAACCTTTGCACAAAAGGTTGGGATGGGGTGTAATAGGCATCATGTTTTTCTTGATATTCGGGTCTGCCATCATTAGCGAGGGTGGACTTATGGGAGACTCTGCCCTCATTCATGCGGCACAGTTCATTTCTTCAGCCCTGTCTGCCGTAGTGCTGGGCATCTATAATTATGAAGAATGGAGGTGCTACCATTGTATCAGCATGGCGATGAACGAATACTATGACTCTCCTCAGCAGTCTCTCATCAAGTGGTGTGCAGCCAGTGTAGTACTCTTTGATATGTTGATCATGCTGACCCTCATAATGGTGTACGTGCCGAGTACTTCACTTCTTTTTTTTCATGGCTGTCTGGTTTTCTCTGCTATTATCCTTCTTTCGTTCTGCTTCGTTTTCTATGGAGTCAGTGGTGATATGATGCGTATGATGGCTGCTGAGAAGGATATAAACTCTCCACAGTTGATAGACAATGAGTGTGAACCTTTGCCGGATGAAGTGAGGGGGAGTGTAGAGTCGTGGTTGCAGGCAGGCCGCCATCTGCGCTCAGGCATTACTGCAGACGAGATAGCACACGAGATGGGTATCACGCGCAACGAACTGAAATTGTACATCCATGCACAGAACTATGCCAAGATTGGTTCGTGGCTGGCCGTGCACCGTGTGGAAGAGGC
>DCIS01000084.1:0-1333 GCA_002317475.1 Prevotellaceae bacterium UBA1720
CCATCACACAGTATCTGGGTGAATATAGCAACGAGGCTGGATTGTCTCTACTGGAATCCTTGTCTGCCAAAGACCTTCGTGACGTTCACATCAACGTCTTGAAGGATCATTCCCGCTACGGCATGCATATGGAGCATAATGGTTGGAGTGACACTACCTTCTACCGTTATATCCTCTGCCCTCGTGTAGCCAATGAAAACCTCACTCCTTTCCGTGGTTATCTGATGGCTAACATGCCTGCTTCACTACAAAAAAAGATGAAAAAGGACGGTGTACCTTACATTATTAAATGGGTGGCAAAGAACGTCAAGACAGAGGAGCAAAGCAACCCTCAGGGACTGAGAATGTTACCCTTGGGCGTTTGGCACAACAAACTGACGGACAGTCGTTCACGAGACATTTTCTTCGTTACGCTTTGCCGCACCATGGGGTTCCCTGCCAGGATAGATGCTGTTACAGGCAAGGTTCAGTATCTTGAGAAAGAAGGTTTGTGGAAGGATGTATCCTTTGGTAGAACCACGCAGCACGGCTCAGCCAATCAGGGCAAACTTAGTGTTACCTGGAAACCATTGGCATGGAATGCTGACCCAAAGTACTACACACACTTCACCCTGTCACGCATACACGAAGGAAGTGCACAGCTGATGAACTATCCCGAAGATGGTCTCTGGAGTAACACGTTGCGTGAACCTCAATCCATGGATGCTGGTGACTATCTGCTCACCTCTGGCACACGTATGGCAGATGGCAGTGTGCTGGTTCACCTGGAGGTGCGCCCCCTACAGGCAGGTGGTGAAGTGCAGATTCCCCTGACCATTCGTGAACCCAAAGAGGGATTGCAAGTAATAGGCAGCCTGAACAGTGAGGCCCTATACCAACCCTTGGCTCTTACCCAGGCAGAGGGTAGTAATAATGCACTTCAAACTGAAGGAGTAATGAAATCGCTCCTCTCAACAACAGGTCGTGGTTACTATATTCTAGGAATCATTGCCCCAAATAATGAACCCACCAACCACACCCTGCGTGACATTGCTGCCGTAAAAGAGGTGATTGAGGAATGGGGTGGTCATCTGGTGTTGCTCTTCCGTAACGAGACTGATGCACAGCGTTTCCATCCCGATGAATTCCCTGCATTGCCTCGCAACACACATTTCGGTATAGATCAGAGTGGTGCCATTTACGATGAACTGCAACGCGAATTGCATCTGAAGGGAACAGCACCCACATTTGTCATTGCTGACACCTTCAACAGAATCGTCTTCCTGTCTGAAGGATACACCATTGGTCTGGGTGAACGATTGGGTAGAAATCTGAACAGCATAAAGCCATAAAT
>DCIS01000084.1:1411-6571 GCA_002317475.1 Prevotellaceae bacterium UBA1720
AGCAATGATGGTGCCTTGGATGAGTGGCTTAGTCACCGGTCTGCAAAACCGTCTACGGCGGTTCGAATCCGCCAGGCACCTCCACGCTTGACAATCGAAACCTAAGTCCCAGGACTTAGGTTTTCTTGTTTAGTGCAACCAAATATAGCTAACCAAAAAACACCTAATAAATATACGCGCACGCATGAAAAGACTGATACTCTTGCCACTTTTGACCTTTACAACATCCATCATAGCACAGGTTACCAGCAACGCTCAGTTTCAGATACCCTACAAAAAGGCTGATGTTCAGTTGTTGTTCCGTACCACAGACAAGGGTACGCCTACCCCACTGGAATGGGGTTTTGACCTGGCATGGCTCAGTGAAGATAATGTGCGACGTGGCATTGCCTTTTGTGGACAAGAGGTTGTGGACATCATGCGTCTGTCCTTCCAACCCACCTACAGCGTGGCCAGTGGTTCGTTCAACGCTGCCCAGATCAAAGACTTGGACAGCAGAATATCTGCAGTCAAGAAATGGTGCAAAAAGGACATCACATACAACATCAACTGCGACCATACCTCGTTGGATGAATGGTACAACGACGATGTCAGCACCAGTGCAGAGCGTGCTAAAAACTGGGCAAAGCTGATAGACATGACGGCAGACTACTACAAGTCAAAAGGCTTAGACAACCTGGTGAGTATCAGTCCATTGAATGAACCTGACTACGAGTGGCATGCCTTACCAACCTTTAAGCACAGGCAGGCTGACTTCAAGGAGATATGCAAGTTGCTGAAGACTGACCCCACCTACAAGGAGAAATATGCCAACGTACGTCTGTGTGGAGGCAATACGCTTAATGATGACCAGGCTTACACTTGGTGGAACAATCTGAAAGCCTATCTCGATGAGGGCAATACTCATCAGTTGGCTGGTGATTTCGACCACTATGCAGATTTTTACACCAAAGTACGTTCTGCAGGGCATCATGCCACTAATGACGAGTTGCACAATTCAATGGAGGGTATGGTAGGTGTGGAATATGGACTACAGACTGCCATCTGGTGGGGAAGTGCCGAATATGCCCGTGCACAGTTCATGAAGGCTACCTACCAGGGCAATCCCGGTTCTCGTCTGGCTTATGGTGAGCATCGTGACAACTGGAGTTCGGCAACCGTTTATCGTCAAGCCAATGGCGCCATTCAGGGTTTTGCCGGTTGTAGTGAACGACAGGCTAAGACAACCAACTTTGAGTATGTCTCCACGGATCGTGACGTCTACTTCAACGGACTGGGTCCTATGCGTCATTTTGTACTCGAATTGCCTGGTGGAACAGGCTATGGCACTGAAGATCAGAAGAGTGCTGAGACCGTCTTCGACATCCAGACCGGTGAAGACGTACAGCCCTATATCAATGGTATCTATCATATCGTGAACAAGTTCTGCAATAAGACAGGCACAAAGGGTAAGTATCTTGGTTTCAAGTCTAATCCAGGAACGGGATGGACTCAGTTACAGCAAAATACCAAGCCAACCAGTGCAACCAATGCAGCCTTCGTACAATGGTATGTGACACCTGTCAGCACTCGTATTGGAGGTGACTTCAGCTATTATGATTTCCGTTTGGTCGGAAATGACAAACTACGTATTGATATCAAGAACTGGAGTCTGGACAGCGGAGCACAAGTTGGTACTTATCCTGGTGATCTGGGTAACCTGGAACAATGGTACCTCCAGTATGCAGGAGATGGATGGTTCTATATACGCAGCAAGCACAGTGCTATGGCCTTGACTTGTAATGGTGTGACAGCAGGTTCTGCCAATGTCACCCAAACCACATTCAAGGAGGGTGAGGAGAAGCAGATGTGGCGTTTCATTGGTGCTGAGGACGATTACGACAGAGAGGCACCTGAAGCACCAAGCCTGCTCACTGCTACTCCCCAACCTGCCAGTATACGTCTGAAATGGAATAGTGTACATGCTGTGGATATCATGGGTTATGACGTTCTACGTGCAGTTTCAGGGACAGAGGATTGGGACATTGTGGCACGTAACCTCCAGGATACTTGCTTCGTAGACAACTCTGCCGAGGATGACGTAACCTATCAGTATGCTGTCCGTTGTTCAGACAAATCATTAAACCGCAGTGAGAAAAGCAGTATCGTTGAGGTTTCTGTGACAAAGGAGAAGGCACTCATCTGCCAACTGGATTTTGACAACAATCTCTCTGACAGTTCCGTTGATGGCAATCATGCCCTGATGGCTGATGATGCCAACTACAACAACAAGTCAACCTTCGTCAAGCACGGTACTGGCTTACTTGACCTTACTGATGGCAATAGTTTCGTTCAGCTGCCCAGCACCATAGGTCACCACAACAACCTTACTGTCTGCTGTTGGGTGCGTCGTACTAATTCCGCTGCAAAATGGGAACGCATCTTTGATTTTGGCAATGGTGAGGGAGAAAGTATTTCCCTGACACCCTATAATGGATCGAAGATGGAACTGCAGTTAAAGCACGACGATGTAACTGAAGTCCTTCAGGTTGCCGCGTTAAGCATTGGGGTAAAACATGTAGCGGTTACGATTGACGGTGACAACCATGTTGCCTCCATCTATGTGAATGGTGAACTTAAGGGAACAAAGGAGAACATTGTGGTTGTTCCCAATGAGATTAATGGTGTATGTAACTACATTGGCCGAAGTCAATACAATGCTGACCCTATCTTCCAGGGATATATTGACGATTTCCGTGTTTATAACTATGCCTTGTCAGCTGAGGAGATTGCCAACATCATCGACGCAGAACGAGATGGTATTCAGGAAATTACCAAAGAAGAAGCTGAGAATGCTGAACGTACCTATGACCTCAATGGCCGACCTACAACAAAGGAGCAAGGAGTTAAAATAAAGAAGGGCACCAAGGTGCTCTTCTAAAAACCATATAGTGAAAACAAATGGGAATACTAAAGGTCCCACTCATACGTGTCATAGCAAATGGTGCGACCTGCAAAACCCTCCTTCTGTGACACTAAGGTTTCGTTGAGCACACTTCCGTCCCCTTCTGTGGAACGTCCAAAATCCAGATAGGTATAATCGGGGTATTCCTGGTTGATGACATAGTCGTATAGAGCATCCATGGCACCTATCTGCTTGCCGTGAAGGGTGGCCGAACTGTATTGAGCATGCACTACCTGAGGGGAGAGATAAAGCAGCAAACCACCGACCATTTCTCCGTTTACATGAGCCGTATAGAGCACTATTTCTTTTGGGAAACGACTGTGCAAGAGGGTTATCTCCTCCAGTGTATGCACAGGTTTTACGTTATAGTTAGTCTGAAGGTTGTCTGAAAGAATCTGCCAAAACGTAGCAAAATCTTCACTCCTTTCCACCACAACCCCAGCCTCCTGGGCATGACGAAGTGAACGTCTTCGCAAACGACGCCAACGAATATGTTGCTGCAGGGCAATAGCCGTTCCAATGTCACGTGAGGTGATGCGTGCCTTGCATTCCCAGAAGATGGGATAGAGATCCTCCTCAGACGGAACCTGATGATACACCCATGGAACAGGCTTGTATAGTACATGCCTGAAACCATGCAGACGAAGGTATTCATTGAGTTCCACGAATAGTTGCACCACATCAGCTGAGGTTACGTCCATGTTCATGATTAATCCACCATACGTCAAACCACGGTGCGTGCAAAAGTCCTCTCCTTTCTCATGGGCAGGAAGCAGTGAATGCAGTTTGTTGCCTACGTAGAACATCAGGGAATGATCCTGGAATCTGTCTGCGTGATAATCCATATAGCCACGCTGGAAAAGGAAAGTGGCATTACGTGCCGTTGACACGTATGCATTCCATGCCTTCTCATCTGCAGCTGTATAACGTTTAATAGTAAACATAGGATTTTGATTATCACTATTGACTTTCAGATGCATTATCTGTTCACATACTTCACAAACTCATCGTAATCGTAGATGTAATCCTCTGGTTCATAGAGTTCTGAGGCCAGCACCACACAGACGGCACCTGTAGAGAAATCATCCAGTGTACGCCATACCTCGGTATCAACAAGCAAACCTTCCCATGGATGATTCAGATGATACGCCTCCTTGTTTCCCTTTCCATCGTCCAGGTTGACGATGAACGAACCACTCATAGCCACGATCAACTGCTTCAGTTTCTTGTGTGCATGTCCACCTCTGCTTTCACCACTGGGCACATCGTATGTCCAGTAGACCCTCTTAACTTCAAAAGGCACCTCGGCGAGTTGTTCCACGACGGTCAAATTGCCACGAGTGGGGTCTGTTATCTTAGGTAAAGTGATGATTCTTCCTGTCATTACGACCAAAATGATACTTTTATATGGCAAAGTTAAGAAATATATTTTGTAAAACAAAGACTTTATCGTAACTTTGTATTTAGATGTAGCGGAATTCCATAGATTTCGTTAATATATGTACAATATTATATAAAGTGGATAGAAAACTTATACATATCATCGCGTTTTGGGTCATTTGCCTGACAACGATGGCTCAGGTTTCCTCTTTGGGTAAAATGTCATCCATGATCAGACGTATGGCATTAGAAAACCGTGGTGCTGTCTCTACGCGTGCCTCGCAACCTACTCAAGTGAAAGAAGTCATGGCCCTGGTAAAGTGTACAGATGCAGAGGTTTTGCGCCAAGAGGGGTGTCGCGCTATTCGCAACTGGGGTGATATCTATGCTACAAGCATTCCCCTGAGCAGACTCTCCTCCCTATCCCAAAGAAGTGAAGTAAAGCGTATCGAGGCTGGTCATACCTGCGAGATATGTGTTGATACCACTGCCATCCTGCTTGGAGTCAGTGATGTCCGTCAAGGTTTTGAGGGTGTGCCAGGACTTACGGGTAAGGGTGTCGTTATGGGCATTCAGGATGTAGGTTTTGACCTTACTCATCCCACATTCTACAGTCGTGATCTGAAGGAATACCGTATCAAGGCCTTTTGGGATATGCTTGACGCAGACTCATTGGAGAGCAAACTTTATGTGGGACGTGACTATACTTCTCAAGATGCCATCCTGCACAAGGCTGTAGCCACTGATGGTTGCAAGCAGACTCACGGCGTTCACACGGCAGGCATTGCTGCTGGTAGTGGTTATGACTCCCCATACATGGGTATGGCTCCTGAAGC
>DCIS01000084.1:6688-10127 GCA_002317475.1 Prevotellaceae bacterium UBA1720
GAACGTGTGGGTAAACCCTGTGTCATTTCTTTCAGTGAAGGTTCACACGAGGATCTCTATGGCGATGCTCAGTTACTATACGAAGTATTAGAACGGATGACGGGACCAGGTCGCATTATTGTGGCATCAGCAGGTAATAGTTCGGTAAATAAAACATACCTTCATAAACCACAAGGAATAAACGCTTTAAGTTCCTTTATCTATAGCAATAGTCCAGGTGCTTACTACACCTTGCGTCACTCCGACATGACCACCATCGACGTACATTTCAGTCTGAAGAGCAATCCCGGTGAACCTGTCTTGTCGAGGTCTGTTACTACGGAACAGATAGTTGCACAGGAGGATAGTATTTGGACAGATACCCTGTATGTAGGTGAAGAGGAATATCTTCTCTTTTTGGCCAGTTACCCCTCATGCTATAATCCCGATGAGTGGGCCACTGAACTCTACATCCAATGCCTTACACAACCAACTATGGGTATTGGCTATGACCAGCATGCACGACTGACCCTTTCCGGCATTTCAGAGGATGTTGAGTGTTTTGCTTCTGGTGGACTGTTCATGAATCTCAGTGCATATCCCGAATATAACACGGCGGTGTCAACACACAACATCAACTTCCCTGCAGCTGCTCCATGTGTCATTGCAGTGGGTGGTACGGCTTATCGTACAGGTGCCACCAACTATCTTGGAGCGTGGAAGAGTTATGATATGGGAGATGATGGTCGGCGTTGGGCTTACAGCAGTGTGGGTCCTACTATGCAGGGTCTTGTCAAACCCGATGTGATGGCTCCTGCATGCAACATCATCTCTGCCTACAGCAGTTACTATATTGAGAGTAACCCCCATGCCAGTGATGTGAAGTGGGATGTCAGCCATTTCACTTTCCATGGTCGTGAATATGCCTGGAACTGCAATAGCGGAACATCTATGTCTTCACCCGTTGCTGGTGGTATTGTGGCGCTCTGGTTGCAACTGTGCCCCACCCTCACCCCTGCTGATGTGATGGAGGTGATTCAAGCCACTAGCAGACGTTATGATCCATCCCTGACCTATCCCAACAACGATTATGGATGGGGTGAGATTGACGCGCGTGCAGGTGTGCAATATATTAAGGAGCATTTCGACTGTACTAATAGTCTTTCACCTGACGAATTGCAATCCTCATCCAATCGTTTGCAAACTAAAGCAACCTTTGACCTTTGTGGTCGTACAATCAACAATAAGAATCTACCCGGCCTTTACCTTGTTAAGTATCAGGATGGTCGTGTAAAAAAGATACTACGATAAATTTGACATTACGATGAATATCGAAGAAACGATAAGAAAAGACCTTTACCACTATCTTCTCAGTCAGGGTGAGATTGACGAGCAAATGCCCGATGCACCTGATATTGAGGAGAAATGGGAGGATATCGTACACGCGTATCTACCTGATGGCATACGCGAATTCACTCATTATCCCAATGTTTCCCTTGGTTGGATGATGTATACTGGAATGGCTATAGCCAGTTTCTGGGACAAGGATTGGGAGACCTATGGTATGGTGGACAACCTCTACACCTACATTCGTGACAAACGAGGTTTTGACTATATGGATGAATATGTGCGCCAAGAGGTTTTGGGCCTTGAGGGCAAGGCTTACGATGACATGGAGAAACTGGTTGGCGAATGTGCCTCACGTATCAACAACATGCTTCATCATCAACCCATTGAACCTGGCACAAAGGCCGCCTTTGATGCCTATGTGTCCTCTATTCACCAACTATATCTCATGGGTGCTGCCGTTTGGCTCAAGCGTATGGGATACAAAATGTCACTCCTTTAAGGATATTTGAACACTTACATACATATTTGATCACATATTTCTAAGAATATAAACTCAAAATTCAATAATATGAAACTCAAAGCACTTATCATAACGCTGTCGCTGGTTCTGAGTACTAACATTGCACTTGCAGACAATGATCGTGAGAAGGTGGAAAAAGGCATTGCCACTGTAGAGAGAATGATTGACGGTCACAAATGGCGCGAAGCATTCGTCAAACTTAGAGAGGTTGAGACCAATGCTGCCACAAATGACGCCCTTCGTTATCTCACAGCTAAGCAGCGTTACCGTATGTATAGTAGACTGAACAAATCTGCTGAGACCAAGGACTGTATGACTAAGATGGAGAGTCTCGCCATCAGTTCAGGTGACAAGTCCACTATTGAGGATATGCTCATGGCCAAGGCATATCACTATGCCCGTCAGGGTAATACGCGTGTCATGAAGGACTGCTACCTGGATATCTTCGAGCGTCGTGCATCCAAGACTGATGATGCTGGTCGTGAGAAATGTTTCCAGAACATGATTGCTGAGGCAAAGAAGACCGGTAACAAGAGTATGCAGACCGTCATTTCCGACCTCTACACCTCATGGCAGGACTCTATTGCAGCCCTCAAGGCAGCCAAGGAGATCGAACAGCTCAAGGATAGTTGTACGAACGTTCTGAAAGCGATTGAGGAGAAGGAAAGTACCATAAGTTGGCAGCATGGCACTATTGTACTTCTGGGCATACTGATTACCGCTGCAGTCATTGCCCTTGTGATCATCTTCCTGTTGATGACACGAAGTCTGGCCGTTACGAAGAAATTAAAGAAGAATCTGAAAATCAGCGAGACAAACAGCGAGCAGAAATCATTCTTCATGCGCAATATTGCCAAGCAAATCTCTCCATCACTCCAGCAAATCGCACAGGGCAACACCCGTCCCCATGTCTCTTCTCTGCAAAATATGCTGTCAGATGTAGAGCGTTTCATGGACATTGAGCCCCTTACTTCTGATTCATACGAACTGGCTGAGGCCAATGTCAGCAAGGTATGCGAGGAGGTAGCAAAGAACTACTCCGGTAATGCTGTCAGCGTCACCAGCGATGCGTCATCACAGATGTTCTCGATTAATGCTGAGACGGTCAGTCAAGTACTTGCTGCCATTATCAACGAGACCCTCATTTCTTCTGATACAGAACGTATCATCCTCGGTTTCAAGAAACGTAATCCCCATACAGGACAGTTCATCGTTACTGCTATCGGATTGCATATTCCTGAGGAGGAACGTGCTGACCTCTTCACCCCCTTTGCCAAGATATACGACCTTACCAAATCCACGGGTCTGGCTCTTCCCATCTGTTCACTCCTGGCACACAAGATGAATGGCAGCCTCACCATCGATGAGTCCTTTGCCAAGGGTACACGCTTCATCTTTGAGGTACATAATTAAACAGTAATTGTTCACACACATAATAAAATGCCACCATTCTCCATGAGAGTTTGGTGGCATTAATGTATGGTATTTGCTCAAATTCTCCGTTCTGTTGATTTTATATTATCGGATTGTTCTGGCAAAGTCAATGACATTGGAAGGAGCACGATTGCACTTCAACTCATTTGCCATAAA
>DCIS01000009.1 GCA_002317475.1 Prevotellaceae bacterium UBA1720
CCTGCCTCTGCCCATTCGGTAGCATGCTTCAGTCGGGCACTGAAATGCACGAAATATTCTACCGAGGGATCCATCCCATCGGGTATTTCATACGTAACAGTACGTACCTCCTCTGGCTGCAAAGGTTCGGTGATGGTCATTCGACTCACTTCCTCTCCCTCAGCCATCAGAGTGATATCCATGTCCAGATAGTCGGTAGTGGCAAAGGACAGTTTGCTCTTCAGTTGGATTGTCCCATTGTCATTCATTTTGAAGTCAACTGGCTGGTATATCTTCTTTGTATTGTAGGTCTTGGCCGTGATGCTGAGGTCGGGCATAACCAGTCCGTTGATACAGAAGTTTCCGTCGTTAGGATTGTCTCCGAAATCTCCTCCGTAGGCCCAGTATTCCTTGCCATTGTATTTTGTCAGGATGCCCTGGTCCTTGAAGTCCCAGATAAACTCACCCGTCAGGGCAGGCTTGCTTTCATATAGATTAAAGTATTCGCGCACATTACCCATGGAGTTACCCATAGAGTGACTGTTCTCGCACACGATGTAGGGCTTGCCCTGTGAGGCCATCCATGACACAGTGCCCAATCCGGGGTACATATTACTGTTCACATCGGCATAGCCACTATTGCCTTCATAATGCACAAGGCGTGTCTTGTCCAGTGCCTTGATGCTGTCTCGCGAACTCTGGAAGTTATTACCGCCTCCCGACTCGTTACCCATGGACCACATAAAGATGCAGGGACGGTTTCTCAGCCAGCGCACCATATTGGCCGAACGCTCGCTCATGGGTTTGCGGAACACCTCCACGCTCGACAATCCTGTGTTGGCATGACACTCCACATTGGCCTCTGCCAGGACATAGATACCGTGCTTGTCGCACATCTTATAGAAGTAGGGGTCGTTGGGATAGTGTGATGTTCTGACGGCATTGATATTCAGGCGCTTCATCGTCTTGATGTCGTTCTCTATCTCCTCATCCGTCAGGGCTCGGCCGTTCACCGGACTAATATCATGTCTGTTCACACCATGGAAGACCATTCGCTTACCGTTGATGAGCAGGGCATTGTCGCTACGTATGCTCACCTCCTTGAATCCTACACAGTCCACACGGACATCCTGCTCCTTTCCTGCTTCATCTATCAGAGCCAGGCGTAGGTCGTACAGGTTAGGGGTCTCTGCGCTCCACTGCTTGGGTTTCGTCACGTTGATAGCCATCTTCATCTGACCGTTGACTGGCACGTCCATAGTCTGGCTCACCACCTCTGCCCCACCGTCCAGGATTGTGGCCTTCAGCGTGTACTTGCTCTTATCCACACCTGCCACCTTCACTTCCAGGTTGGCAGTAGCATTGACATAGTCGTTGTCGAAATCCGTACTGAAGAAGAAATCACGAATCTGTGTCTTGGGTGCCGACCATACCATGCAGTGGCGTTGGATACCCGTCAGTCGCCAGTAGTCCTGGCACTCCAGGAAACTGCCACTCGTAAAACGGTATACCTGCAAGGCTATGGTGTTCTGCCCCGTCTTGACGTAATCGGTGATACGAAACTCACCAGGAGTGTACGAATCCTCGCTGTAACCTATGCGTTTGCCGTTGATCCACAGGTAGTATCCGTGTCCCACGCCGTTGAAGCGTACGTACACGTCTCGTCCATCCCATTCTGCGGGGATATCAAAGGTACGGCGATAGGTTCCCACAGGGTTGGTCATATCGTTCTTATAGGTAAACCATCCCGGACGGTCTGCCATCACGCTATAGGTCGAGTTGTTGTAGCTGAAGGGGTATGCCACATTACAGTAGAGGGGTTTATCCCAACTCTTGCCGTTATGCAGACCCCACATCTGCCAACTGCTGGGCACCTCGATGTTATCCCAGGCCATATCGTTGTAGTCCTCTCCGAAGACATCTGTGGGGGCCTTGCTCGGTGTTCCCACCCACTTGAATTTCCAGGTTCCGTCCAGCGAGATGCTATACCCATCAGGCACAGGCAATGCATGGGCCAGTTCACGGTTCACACTTGAGATGTTAGGATCATCCCACTCCTTCCCTGTCTGGGCCATCACACCTTGGATTGACATCAACACCAATCCCAATATCGCAAGTATTTGTTTCATGTCTTTCATGTTATCACGCTATTTTTCACTTACAAGCAAGCCTACTATGGTGTTGCAAAATTACATAAAATAATCTGAATGCCAAAACGAATCCCGATTTAGGAATTCTTATAATTCATAATTTATAATTTATAATTTGATTACGCTCGTTCAGCCAGTTCAAGCCAACGCATGGATTTCTCATCCAGTTCGTCGTTGAGCACGGGCAGACGCTTGCTGAGGCGTGTGATCTCATCCACACTGATCGCACCACTGCTCAGGGCTGTCTCTATCTCCGTTTTCTCCGTCTCAAGGACTTCAATTTCGGCCTCAAGTTGTTCAAATTCCTTACGCTCCTTGAAGCTGAGGTATTGCTTCTGGGCATGCTGCCGACGTGGGGCATCGGCCTGTTTCAATTCCTTTGCCTTACGTTCTGCCGCCTCTGCACTCTCCTGTCTCTCACGCTCCTCCTCGGCATCGCGATACTGGGTGTAATTGCCTGGGAAATCATCCACCTTGCCCTCGCCACGGAAGACGAGCAGATGGTCTACAACCTTGTCCATGAAGTAGCGATCGTGACTGACAACGATGACACACCCTTGGAAAGTGCGCAGATATTCCTCGAGAACCTGAAGGGTGATAATGTCAAGATCGTTGGTTGGCTCATCCAGGACAAGGAAGTTGGGATTCTGCATCAGGACGGTGCAGAGATAGAGGCGTCGACGCTCTCCTCCTGAGAGTTTATAGACATAGGACTGCTGTTGCTGGGGAGAGAACATGAAGTGTTGCAGAAACTGCATGGCCGTGAGATGCCGGCCTCCACCCAGATCGATATATTCGGCCACACGGCGTATGACGTCAATTACCTTCATCTGCTCGTCAAACTGCATGCCGTCCTGGCTGAAATAGCCGAAACGCACCGTCTCTCCCACAACGAAACGTCCCTTGTCGGGTTCTACCTCTCCAAGTAGCATTTTCAGGAAGGTACTCTTGCCCGTACCATTTCCACCCACGATACCCATTTTCTCGTAACGCGAGAAGTTGTAGTAGAAGTCCTCAAGGATGACGAGTTTCTCTGTGCCCTGAGCCTCAAGTCCCTGTCGGGGACGCTTGTCGAAGGCCTTGCTGACATATTGTGCCTCAAAGATCTTACTGCCGATATAGGCCGACTTGACCTCAAGGCGAACCTGCTCCTCCTTGATGTGACGCTTGGCAACCTTCTCCAACTCGTAGAAGGCGTCTTGACGGTATTTCGCCTTGTGGCCACGCGCCTGAGGCATACGGCGCATCCAGTCCAGCTCTGTGCGGTACAGATTGGCAGCACGGGCTATCATGGCATTGGTTGCATCCATACGTTCCTGGCGTTTCTCCAGATAGTAGGCGTAATTGCCCTTGAAGGAATAGATGGTGTTGTCGTCCATCTCAAGGATCTCATTGCAAACACGATCCAGGAAATAGCGGTCGTGGGTGACCATGAGAAGGGTCATGCTGCTATGACTGAGATATGACTCCAGCCACTCGATCATGGTTAGGTCGAGGTGGTTGGTAGGTTCGTCGAGGATAAGGAAATCGGGTTGGGTGATGAGGACGTTGGCCAAGGCCACACGCTTCAGCTGTCCGCCACTCAACTGGTTCAAAGGTTGCTGGAAATCGTGGATCTGAAGCTTACCCAGGATCTGCTTGCTACGTGTCTCGTAGTCCCAAGCATTCTCATAGTCCATACGGTCCAATATCTCTTGAAGCCCTGGATTTCCGGGTGTGGAGAGACAACTCTCGTACTCGCGGATGAGGTTGGTGGTGGAGTTACCGTGCCAGAAACAGGCTTCAATAACGGTGAGGTCCTGGGGATAGCGAGGTTCCTGAGGTAGGTAGCCTATGCGCAGGTCACGACGATAGATGACCGTACCCTCGTCGGCAGAGTCAACACCGGCCAGGATATTGAGCAGGGTACTCTTTCCCGTACCATTCTGGGCAATGAGACCTACACGCTGACCCTCAGCCACACCAAATGAGACATTCTGGAAGAGTACACGATCACCTACTCTGCGGGTAAGATTCTCGACTTGTAAATATGGATTGACAGCTGCCATTTGACATGATTTGTAAAAATGATGATACAAAAGTAAGCAAAAAATTTGGAACTTCAAAAAAAAGCACTAACTTTGCATTACAAATGATTGGGAGATGAGAAAACACTCCCTTTCAACAGAATAACAATTTATCCCTTCCATTTTTCGATTTCTAGTATTTGGCTATGCCCAAACAGTGTCTGGATGTTTAAATCTAAAGGCACCATAGGCAAACAACGAATATGGACAATACCCCCAAATAAGGATTTGACACAAGAAAACATAAGTTTGTGATATGTATACAAAAAGTGAACTGGAGACATTGACGCTCGAACAGCTGAACATGATGGCAGAAGGTCTGGGCCTGAAGGGCAGTGATGACAAGCTGAGCGTAATCTATGATATAATAAATAAGGAGGCCGAAATGGAATCCAAGAACAGTGAGGTCAAGGCGAAGAGAACACGCATCTCGCGAACCACCAAGACAAGCAAGGTCTACACGGCTAATCAGACTGGCGAGGGCGAGAACCTCGAGACAGACAAAGAGCGCAAGAAGGCTCAGAAGGAGGCTGAGAAGGCCAGCAACCCCTTTGCCACAAAGACCAAGCGCAGGACCACCAAAGCCGCTGCAAAGGAGCAAGCCGTAGAGCAACCTGTCGAGGCTGAACCTGTCGAGGTTGCAGCAGAGGAACCCCAACCCGTTGCTGAGGTGAAAGTTCCCAAGAAGCGTGGACGTAAGTCAAAAGCCGAACTGGAGGCTGCACGCTTGGCAGAGGAAGCGCTGAAGGCAAACGAAAACGGAAACGTGGGCGTGGATGAAAACGTAAACGAAAACGGAAACCAGGACGCTGTGACTTTGCCACAAAGTGAGCAGATCCAAGACGAAAACGGTAACGTAAACGTTAACGTAAACGAAAACGAAAACGGAAACGAAAGCGTTAGCGAGGAGATCATTAGCGAGGAAAGTATCAAGGAGTTCTTCCAGCGCGACGAACCTGATTTCATCATCATGAAGGATATCCCACACATCCAGTTTGATGATGTGGATTACGACTATGAGGAGACACCATACGAGGAAGAGGCTTCCAACTCTCAGTCACAGCAGCAAGCCACTGCCCCTGTGCAGGAGAAGAAGATGGAGCGTTATGACTTCGACAACGTCATCATGGCCGAAGGTGTGCTGGAGGTGATGAACGAAGGCAATGGTTTCCTGCGTTCAAGCGACTACAACTATCTGACCTCTCCCGATGATGTGTTCGTCAGTCCTCAGTTGATCAAACAATACGGACTGAAGACTGGTGACGTGCTGGAAGGACCCATTCGTCCTGCACGCGAGGGCGAGAAGTATTTCCCCTTGGCACGCATCAACAAGATCAATGGTTGCGACCCCTCCGTGGTTAGGGATCGCAGTCCGTTCGAGAGTCTCACTCCCCTCTTCCCCGATGAGAAGTTCAGACTTTGCAAGGGAAACAGAGACAACATGAGTGCTCGTATCGTAGACCTCTTTGCTCCTATCGGAAAGGGACAGCGTGCCTTGATCGTGGCACAACCCAAGACCGGTAAGACCATCCTGATGAAGGATATTGCCAATGCCATTGCTGCCAACCATCCCGAGGCATATCTGATGATGTTGCTCATCGACGAGCGTCCCGAGGAGGTGACGGATATGGCACGTACGGTGAATGCCGAGGTCATTGCCTCTACCTTCGACGAGCCCGCCGAGCGTCATGTGAAGATTGCAGGTATCGTGCTCGAGAAGGCAAAGCGAATGGTGGAATGCGGACATGATGTGGTCATCTTCCTGGACAGCATCACACGTCTGGCTCGTGCTTATAACACCGTATCACCTGCCAGCGGTAAGGTGCTGACCGGTGGTGTGGATGCCAACGCCCTTCATAAGCCCAAGAGATTCTTTGGTGCTGCCCGAAATATCGAGAACGGTGGTAGTCTCACCATCATCGCAACAGCCCTGATTGACACAGGTTCAAAGATGGACGAGGTGATCTTCGAGGAATTCAAGGGAACAGGTAACATGGAGTTGCAGCTGGACCGCTCACTGGCCAACAAGCGTATCTTCCCTGCAGTCAATATCGTTGCAAGTTCTACTCGTCGCGACGACTTGCTGCATGACAAGCTCACCCTCGACCGTATGTGGATCCTGCGTAAGTTCCTGGCAGACATGAATCCCATCGAGGCCATGTCTGAGGTCAAGAGTCGTATGGAATCAACGATCAACAACGAGGAGTTCCTGATGAGCATGAACTCATAAGAAGGCAAAGCACCTCCCCCACTATATAATGACACCCTTGCCGAGTTACGCAGGGGTGTCATTTTTATATCTAATTCTTTTTTCGCAAGTGAACACATACCCACAGAAAAGGTCATATGACCTAAAATGAAATGGAGCTCTTCTTCACCTTCTTGCAGTCGGCATTTGCACTACCGGACGAAACCTTGTTGGCTGGTAACCCCTAAAATTTGTTGACTATGATTAGAATCTAAGTGGTCACCTCATATTGCGTGCCTTATAGATGCGTTCCTTTGCCTCACCAATCTCCTGGAATTTCTTCTCAGCAGCCTTACGAATATCATCACCCAAGGAAGCCACTCGGTCGGGATGGTGCTGCAGGGCCATCTTCTTGTAGGCCTTGCGAACCTCTTCGTCTGTGGCATCAGCACTGACTCCCAGCACCTTATAGGCATCTTCGAGACTGGAGCTGCCCAGACCCATCATCTGTTCTGCCGTTCCTGCATCCAGTCCCATGGCAATACAGACGGCCTTGAGGGCTTCGCGTTCTTCGGGAGCAATATGACCATCTGCCTTGGCTATCTCGCACAGGAAGGCAATCAGTTGCAGGCGTTGCTCTGCGGGCATGACGCTGCCTATCTGCCTACATACGTCCTGCATCTGGATGTTCCATTGTTTTTCACCCATCTGCTTCTTCTGCTCAAAGAGTTTCAGCAGGATGCTTTCACCCTCCGTTTCTGCCTGTTCCGAGAAGTTCGTACGCAGAAAGCGTCTCACGTATTCCATCTCCGAGTGCATGATCTTCCCATCTGCATGAATGATATGGGCAGAAAGTACCATCAACGAGAAGAGAAATCCGTTACGCTCTCCTTCAACCTGTTGCTGTGGTGTGTAAAGATGCTGTTCAGTAGACATCTCGAAAAGTCCGTCTAACAGACTACCCAGCACAAATCCTGCCAATGCTCCCACTGGACCTCCACTGAGGAGACCGAGGAAGCCACCTATCCATTTGCCTATTGCCATTGTTGTCTAATTCATTGTTTGCGTTGCAAAAATAGTGAAAGCTTTGCAGGCAGGCAAACATTTTTCAAAGAAATGTAACATTTGTAACATAGGATAAAATGGATGTTACATTTTTGCTATGTAATATGAAAATAAAGTTGTAACTTTGCATCCGAAAAAACTAGCACAAAACAATTATCAAAATAGCATGAATTTCCGATTCAAGAAATTAGCACAGAAAACCTACATGATGGCTCTCGGCCTGCTTGCAGCGGCGAGCATGGCATCCTGTGACGGCTATAACCTGGCCGATCGTGAGCCGGAATGGTTGGGTAGCAGTATCTATGACTACCTGAACAGTGAGGAGCGATACCAGAATATGGTGAGGATCATCGATGACATGAACTATCGCGAGGTTCTCTCCAAAACGGGTAGCAAGACGCTCTTTGTGGCTGACGACGAGGCATTTCAGCGTTTCTATCAGAACAACAGCTGGGGCGTGAAGCGCTATGAGGACCTGAGCGGGGCACAGAAGAAACTCCTGCTCTATGGTGCCATGATCAACAATGCGTGCCAGGTGGCCTATCTGAGTAGCAGCGAGGGCCCTACAGAGGGTGACTGTATGCGAAGACTGACCTCGGGCAGCATCTACGACAGTGTACCTGTGCTCAAACCCAGCGCTATGCCTGCCAACGAGAACTGGGCATACTATAGAAAGACGAACAAGAGCATCCCCTGCTTCGAGGACATGAGCACAGCTCCTATGATTCATTTCATCGAGGACTTCCTGAACGACAGACTGATCACGAATGACGACTGCGACTTCCTGTTCAACTACCAGACGAAGCGTCAAGCTGGCGATGCCAACGTGAACGGCATTGCTATGGTGGAGCAGAACATCAAGTGCAGCAATGGTTTCGTGCATCGCATGCAGGATGTGCTGACCCCCATGACCAACATGGCAGAATTCATCAACAGCCATAGCACCATGAGTGGTTATGCGAAGTTGCTCGACCGATTCTGTGCACCTTATTATGCAGGCGACGTGGCCACGCGCGAGTACAATCGTCTGAACGGCACGAACGTGGATTCTGTGTTCCAGAAACGCTATTTCAGTGAGCGCAGCCAGGGCGGCGAGGCTCTGACACTGACTCCCGCCGAGGGTCCCGTAAACGGCAAACTGAAGTTCGACCCAGGATGGAACGAATTCTACAGTTCGGGCAGCAGTACCATCTCAGCAGATGTAGCCCTGCAGCGCAACATGGGTGTGATGCTGGTTCCTACGGACAAGGCCCTGAACCGCTACTGGAACGAAGGCGCAGGCAAGGTACTGAAGGAATACTACGGCACGTGGGAGAACGTGCCCGACAACGTGGTGAGCAAGATGCTGAATGTCAGCATGCTGAATAGTTTTGTGAACAGCGTTCCCAGCAAGTTCCAGACCATCCTGAATGATGCCAATGATGAGATGGGCATCAAGAAGGAAGATGTGGACAGCGTCTTCATGACCTGCAACGGCGCCATATACCTTACTAACAAAGTATTCAACCCCGTAGCCTACATCAGCGTATCCTTCCCCGCACTGGTCAATGAGACCATGAAGGTGCTCTACTGGGGTATCGACCAATTAGGCTACGATGTCTACCTGAACTCACAGAACTCCTACTACAGCCTGTTTATCCCGACAAACGGGGCCATGCTTGACTATATTGACCCCTGTTCATTCGGCAAGAACCAGACACAGTTGTTCCGTTTCCGCTATGATGCCACTGCGCAGACAGAGAGCGAGAAGGTGACAGCCAGCATCTGGAACTATGATACCGAGACAGGAACCGTGGGTGACAGTATCGGCGTGGCCAGCTACACACAGATCACCAACCGTCTGGAAGACATTCTGAACACACACATTGTTATCGGCAATGTGGAGGATGGACACAGTTACTATCAGACCAAGGGTGGAAGCGTGATCCGTGTACAGCATGCCGAGTCTGGCGAGAATGGCATGACCGTAGCCGGAGGTGGACAGATGGAAAACGGCAAACAACTGGCCGTTACGAAGATCTATGACGAATCAGTAGAGGGCAATGGAAAAACCTATATCATCGAGGACGAACCCATCATGACGGCCCGTCAGTCGGTGTCAGACGTATTAAGTTCAAATCCAGACTTCAGCGAGTTCAACAGTCTGCTACAGAGCTCGTCATACCTGGAGACCAAGCACGTCATTGGTACAGAGGAGCACGGATGTGCCAGCACGAATATCTCACTTTTCAACACCTTCCGTTACACCATCTTCGTGCCTACCAACGAGTCTATCCAGAAACTGATCAAGGATGGAAAGTTGCCCACCTGGGACGATGTGGAGAAGGCTGAGACCGAGGAGGAGAAGGCTGAACTGGCTGAGCAGATTGAGCTGTTCCTGAAGTACCACATCGTGGACAATGCCTTCTATGTAGGTCAGGGCATCGATGACGGAAGTTACGAGACATCAGCCTATAGCGTAGATGCTGACAACAATGTGTCCTATTATAAGGTAACGGTTTCGGCTGATGGTGATACCGGTCTGCGGGTACGTGACGTATTAGGCAATACCCGTAAGGTCATTACCACCAATGATGCCAGCTACAACCGCATGGCCCGTGAATACCAGTATGATGCCGCTGATGCTGCCAATGCGCAGAACATCTACACCAGTTCGCATGCTGTGGTGCATCAGATAGACGGGGTGCTGGAATATAAGACCCCCTCCTCACTCCCCTTAAAGGGGGAAGGTAGTCACGAATAGACTCGAAAAAATGGAACATCGAAAACCCGTCTAAACAACGAATCGATGAATCGGAAACTCGATAAATCGAAAAAACGATGATTCGAAAATAATAAAGAAAGAACATGAAACTAAAGAAATATATAGCTCTGGTTGGTTTGGCATTGTTGCCTTTGTCAGCTATGGCGCAGACGGCAGGAACGCTGGTACATGGTACGGTGTCGGATAACTTCGACGTACTGCCAGGCGTGAACGTGGTGGAGGTGGATGCCACCAACCGTATCGTGGCACAGGCCATTACCGATGTGAACGGTAACTTCTCGCTGCGTATCACCAACCCTAAGAATAAGTTACGCTTTACCATGGTGGGCATGATTCAACAAATCATCCCCATCAAAGGCACGACCTACAACATCAAGTTGAAGGAAAACGCAATGATCATCGATGAAATTGTGATTACCGAGAAGAAGAAGGTTCAGACCAGCGGTTTGGCCATCCCTGAGCGTGAGGTGTCCGGTGCAACCCAGACCATCAATGCCGAGGAGTTTGAGGGTTTAGGTGTAACCAGCGTTGACGAGGTGTTGGCCGGACGTATAGCCGGTCTGGATATCGTGAGCAACAGTGGTAACCTGGGATCCGGCAGCACCATGCGTCTGCGTGGTGTCAGTTCAATTCACGGCAACTCACAACCCCTGATTGTTGTGGATGGCAACGTCTTCGAGAGCGACTACAACAGCAACTTCGACTTTGCTTCAGCCACCGAGGATCAGTTTGCCGAACTGCTGAACGTCAATCCCGATGATATTGCCAGCATCTCGGTGCTGAAGGATGCTGCAGGTACCGCCATCTATGGTTCACAGGGTGCCAACGGTGTTATCGAGATCAAGACAAAGCGAGGAAAGAAGGGTCCTACGCACGTACAATATTCCTATCGTGCGACCCTGACCCACCAGCCCAAGGGTATGAACCTGCTCAACGGAGACCAGTACACCATGCTGATGAAGGAGGCTTACTACAACCCCAAACTGAGCGATGCAGCCTCTAACATCATTGAGTTGAACTATGACCCTTCATTCTCGGAATACGAGATGTACAACAACAATACCGACTGGCGTGATGCGGTGATTAAGAACGGTTTGCTGCAGAAGCACTATGTCAGTCTGTCAGGTGGTGGTGAAAAGGCCATGTTCCGCATAGCAGGTGGTTACGACCATCAGACGGGTACCGTGATAGGACAGAGTCTGGATCGTTTTACAACACGTGTAGCCCTGGATTATTTCGTCAGCGACCGTATCAAGGTGGTGTCGAACTTCAACCTGACCTACACCGACAATCACAAGAACAACACCTCAGTCCTGGGCAACGACCTCATCGCTGTGGCTCAGCTGAAGATGCCCAACCTGAGTATCTATGAGCAGGATGCCAATGGTAATGACCTGTCAGACTACTACCACATGCTGTCGACCTGCAGCAGTCAACTGCGTAACGACCAGTACAAATACACCAATCCCGTGGCTGTAGCCAACGAGGCAACATCAACGGAGAGCACCTATCAGATACAGCCCGAGTTCCAGTTGCAGTACAAGCTGTTGGGACTGGAAAGCTACCAGACACAGCTGAACTACGAAGGCAAGGTGCTGTTCAACATCTTCAACAAGTACAACGACTCGTTCTATCCCAGCAGTCTGGTGAATGATGGTTGGTCGAGTTCAAACAACAATCTGTCTCAAGCTACCTCTCACAAGAGTACCGCCATCACTACTACTCACCGACTGACATTCCAACCCGTCTTCGCCAACCGCGACCATTCGTTGTTAGCTATGGCACAGTTCCAGTTGACAGACGGCAGCAGCAAGGGAACCTCCAACACGATGTACGGTCTACCATACGGCACTATCACCAGCACCACGGCAGATGGTATCATCAAGTCCTTGGGAACCAGTGCAGGACAGTGGCGTTCCATCTACCTCACCTTCTCGGCACACTATGCCTTCAAGGGTCGCTATGTGGCAGACTTCAGCGTGCGTCGTGATGGTAGTACGAAGTTTGGTGATGACAGCCGTTGGGGTACCTTCCCCGCATTGTCTTTCCGTTGGAACGTGATAGACGAACCCTGGATGAAGGGCATACGTAACTGGTTGAGCATGCTCTCGTTCCGTCCCGGATGGGGTATCGTAGGTAACCAACCCACAGGCGAATACCTCTACTTCTCGCGCTATGCCAACGGTGCGTCGTACAACAATAATACTACGGTCTACCCCTCGAATATCCGACTCGGTTCGCTGAAGTGGGAGAACAAGGAGACCTACAACCTTGGTTTTGACTTCGGTTTCTTCAACGACAAGATTACCGGTGACGTCAATGTCTACTGGGGATTGGTGACTGACCTGCTGATGCCCAACGTGCACATCCCCTCATCATCAGGTTTCACCGTACTCTCACAGCAGAATATCGGTGACATGAAGAATGTGGGTTGGGAGTTTAATATCCGTGGCCAGAAACTGCTAAAGAAGGGTAAGTTCTCAGCAGACTTCAACCTGAGTCTGGCTAATAACAAGAATGAAATCACCCGTATGGATGACACCGTACTGGAGGACCTGAATAGCGATTTCGACCGAAAGAATGGTTCGTACCTCACTCGCATACAATTGTACAATGCTTTTGGAAGCATCTATGGTTTCCGTTCTAAGGGCGTCTATCAGTACTCGAAGTACAGCGCAGAGGAAGTACCTGGCGTGAGTGGTCCCAATGCCCCTGTAGCTCGTGACGAGGCAGGTAATGTCATTGTGGACAAGGATGGCTTTACCGTCCCCATGGTGTTCTGCTATGACAACGAAACCAACACCTCCATCTATGAGTTCAAAGGTGGTGATGCCAACTACGAGGACATCAACCACGATGGCAACATCAACGAACTGGATATCGTGTATCTGGGCAGTTCACTGCCTAAGTTTACCGGTGGTTGGGGTTTCAAGCTGAACTATAGTCGATGGTCACTGAACACACAGTTCACCTTCCGCGCAGGCAATAAGATTATCAATGCAGCACGCATGAATGCAGAAAGCATGTATACGAACAACAACCAGAGTGCTGCTGTCAACTGGCGCTGGCGTGTGGAGGGCGATGAAGCCCCCTTACCACGTGCATTGTACCAGGAAGGCTACAACTGGTTGGGTAGTGACCGTTTTGTAGAGGATGGTTCGTACATGCGTCTGAACTACATCCAGTTGAGTTATTCGTTTAGTCCGAAATGGCTCAAACGCATCAGGCTGAACCAATTCAACCTGTATGCAGATGCCAAGAACCTCTTCTGCCTCACCGGTTACAGTGGTGCTGATCCCGAAGTGGCATACGGCAGCTATGGCGTCTCCATGGACCGCTCACGCACACCTAATGCCCGTCAGTTTACGTTTGGCGCAACAATAGGATTCTAGAAATCGAAAAACCGATGAATCGATAGATCGATAAAAAATAAAAAAATATGAATATAAAGAATATATTATCGGTACTCGCATTATCCACGATGTTTGCCAGTTGCGGCGACTTCCTAAGCATCGAGCCCAGCAATGAGATTGTGCTGGAGCGATACTGGACGGAAGAAAACGACGTGAACAGCGTACTGATGTCCTGCTATGCACAGTTGGAAAGTGCTGACTGTATGAGGCGTATGATCGTATGGGGCGAACTCCGTTCGGACAACCTGACCAACGGTTCGGGAATCCCCAACGACCTACTTCAGATTACGAAGGAGAATCTACTGGAGACCAACAGCATGACCTCATGGGAATGTTTCTATCAGTGTATCAACCGTTGCAACACCGTCATACATTATGCACCCACTGTGGCAGAGAAGGATCCCAACTTCACCACAAGTGAGTTGCTGGCCACAACAGCCGAGGCACGTACGCTTCGTGCCCTGTGCTACTTCTACCTGATACGTACTTTCCGTGATGTACCATACGTTACGGAGCCCAGTATCACGGACAGCCAGAACTACCGTGTAGCACCATCCACCTTCAGCGAGGTACTGGACAAACTGATTGCCGATGTAGAGGATGCAGCCCAGTATGCTGTGAGAAGCTATGGTGAGGAAACGGTGGAGAACACCGCACGCATCACGCGCTGGGCATGCTATGCCTTGCTGGCCGATATGTATCTGTGGAAGGGTGATTACGAGAACTGTCTGCGTTGCTGTGACCTGGTCATCGACAGAAAGATAAAGGAATACGAGGATGCCTACGAGAAGAATCCCACCACACTATCCATGGAACTCTATGGCAAATATCCCTTGATCAGCGAGAGCAGCGCCAGTTCGAACTATGCCGGCACAACCTACAATGAGATTTTCGGTACAGGCAACTCGTTTGAGAGCATCTTCGAACTGAACTTCGTAGAGAACCAGTCTGTCAAGAATGAGGCAGTCTCTTCGTACTTCGGCAGTAGCAGCAACAGCAACGGACAGCTTGCCGTAGCCAGCGAGGCAGGAAGCAATCCCTACACCAACACGACCAGTAACTTTGCAAAGACTGATTGCCGATTCCTGGAGAATGTGCTTTCAGGTACAAGTATTTCGTATGTACAGAAATATGTGGCGCAGACCGTGAGCTTCCGTACAACGAGCGTGGGTGGTTCGGCTCCATTGGTGACCAAGACCACACGCTCGACCAACTATGCTAACTGGATCATCTACCGTTTGAGCGACGTCATTCTGATGCGTGCAGAAGCAGAGGTGGAATTGGCTGGAGAGGTGGCAGCTGGCAGTACCCTGTCTGACGAACAAATAGCACATTACCAGCGTGCCTTCGATGGTATTTCTGCTGTCTGGAAACGCGCCAACAACAAGCGTACAGCTGTGGCAGACACCCTCGTCTTTGACGATTATGCTATCAGCCGAACGGCCATGGAGGACCTGGTGCTGGATGAGCGCCAGCGCGAACTGATGTTTGAGGGCAAACGATGGTATGACCTGGTGCGTCTGAGCCGACGTGAAGGAAACAATACGCGAATGGTAAACAAGGTGGTTCCCAAGTTTAAGGACAACTCCGTAGCCATACGTATCAAACTGTCTGCTCCCGATGCACTCTATTATCCCTACAACCGTACAGAACTGAAGCAGAATCCCTACCTGGTTCAGAACTCCGCATACGAGACAGGTGATAACTTTGAGAAGTAAGGCAAATTGCAACTCGATTGCTCAATAACTCGAAATATCGAATCCTCGATTTCAAAATAAAACAACAACAAACAGATATGGTTAAGAATCTATTCCGTATAACCTTGCTGACAGGGCTTTTTGCCCTGGTAGGCCTGACCTCCTGCAGTGATGATCCTTCAGCGGAGAATTACTATACTTTCAAAGGAGAGATGGTCAGCGACTATCTGGCCAACCGTTCAGAGACCTTCAGCATGTTTACCGATGTACTGAAGCGTACGGGAATCTATGGCATGATGGCTTCCTATGGCAGCTACACCTGCATGGCACCAACCAATGATGCGATGAACGAATTTCTGTCCGTACACGGATGGAAGTCGGTTGGGGACATCCCCCAGGCAGAGTGTGATACCCTTGCATGGAACCACATCATCCGTAAGGCTTATTTCACTTCAGACCTGATAGATGGAAACATCCCGACAGCGAATATGAACGACCGTTACCTTACGTTCTCTTGTGACAGTGACGTAACGAATGACAACAAGGTAAGATATTTCGTAAACAAACAGAGCCAGTTTATCGTACGTGACGACTCTGTGGAAAATGGCGTGGTACACACCCTGAACCGCGTTATCCAACCCAGTACAGACTATCTGCCCGATCTGCTTCGCTCCAACCCCGAGATCAGTTTGTTCTGTGAGGCTCTGACGCTGACAGGACTGGCCGATTCGCTCTATGCCTATGTGGATGAGAGCTACCACTGCAGCGAGGACTCCGTAGTAAGAGGCATGCAGATATCGACGGGTGGTGCAACCTACGAGTGCAAATATGTGGGCAAGCGTATGAGACGTTTCTCTGCCTTCGTGGAGACTGACTCCATCTATCGCCTTAATAATATTAATAATATTGAGGATATGACGGCATACGCCAAGACCGTATATGATGGCATGTACCCTGAAGATGCAGACCTTTATGATGACGACCCAACGAATCGCAAGAACCCCCTTAACCGCTTCATCTCCTACCATCTGTTGCCATACTATGGTGCATATAACGACTGGACAGTGAGTGGTGAGATCAAGGAGACCTGTGCACTGACAGACCTGGCAGATTGTACCGACTGGTACACCACCATGATGCCTGGTACCATCATGAAGATGTCTTCGCCTGTAGGTTCACGTGCCGGTCTGTACATTAACCGTAAGGGATTGAAGGACAAGGCTACCGTACGTGGTGTCAAGGTGCTGGCACCCTCACAGATGCGCGCCATCGACACCCAGGCTCAGAATGGCATCTATCACTATATAGACGATATTCTGACGTATAACCAGATGGCACGTGATATCGTGTTCAATGACCGTATCCGTATTGATGCTGTGACCCTCTCATCTGAATTCATGAACTGCGGTGCACGAGGAAACGTAGAGAATGCAACAGGCTTTAAGGTGATTGACGGATGGGACTTCCACGGGCAGACTCCTACCATCTGCCTTCGTCAGCGCAGCGTCTGGATGCAGACCTACCAGGACTGTGTAGACGTGAAGGGACAGTTTGATATCTCATTCAGACTACCACCTGTGCCCGAGAATACCTACGAGGTGCGCTTTGCCTATGGAGCAGGAACGATGCGTGGAGTCGTTCAGGTTTATTTCGGCACAAAGGACAATATGCAACCAATGGGAATTCCTATTGACCTTCGTGTCTTTGGCGGTGACCCCACAATCGGATGGATTGCGGACAAGGAAGGTGATACCGAGACCAATCAAGCTATTGACAAGGCCATGCACAACCGTGGTTACCTGAAGGATATGGACTCATGGTGGCAAGGTGGCGTGAATATACTTCGCGATCAGAGTGGTAAACTTCGCAAGATACTCTGCACACAGACCATGTCACCCGACAAGGAATACTGGGTACGCCTGAAACTTGTATTGGAGAACCCTGAGGCAGAGTTCCCCATCAACTACTTTGAACTCTGTCCCAAGTCAGTCTATGCTGGTCTTGTAGCAGAAGATACACACTAATAAAGAAATCATAATTAAGCATTATGAGAAACGCTATACTATCCATCTTTGCTGTAGGGGCAATGTTGTGTGCTTGCAGTGATTCGTGGAACGACCATTATCGAAATGAGGCCACAGGGGAAGGAAAGGAAACCCTGTTGAAGTTGGTTGAGCAGGATCCACAACTGAGCGATTTTGCCCAGTTGCTACATGCCACACATCTCTATAACAATGTGCATGCCACTCCCGTAACCTATGCCAAGTTGCTTGACTCAGACCAGACACTGACAGTCTGGGCTCCTGTCAACGGAACTTTCAATGCAGACAGTCTCATGCAACTGTGTGAGACAGCAGAGGGTGACTCAATCGTGGCTCAGCACTTTGTGGCAAACCATATTGCCCACAACCTCTATAACATGAACAGTCAGACCATTGGCAAGGTGAAGATGCTCAACAACAAGGTGATGCCTCTTTCAACCAAAGCGCTGTTTGATGCTAACGTACTGGAGGGCAAACAGAACTTACCAGCAAGCAATGGCCTGCTGAATGTCGTTGGTCACGAGGCAACCTATACCTATAATATATACGAAGGACTGACCAGTCTGCCTGAGTATGCTCATCTCGGTACCTTCCTGAAGGGATTTGAGACCAACGAACTGGACGAAGAGCACAGTATCGTGGCAGGTATCGAGGATGGCCAAAAGGTCTATAGTGACAGCGTGATGAAACAGGATAACATCCTTTTCCGCAAATTCGATTACATCAACAGCGAAGACTCATGCTTCTCCATGCTCGTACCTGATGCACAGATGTGGCAGACGGTATGCGAAGAGGCACGTCCATATTTCAACTATGGCAGCGTGGCAAAGGCTGACAGCATACAGAACTACTGGATGAATGTATTGCTGATGCAGGATCTCATCTACAATCAGAATACTCAACGTTCGCTTGTAGACTCGGTGACAATGACCAGCTACAGCAAAAAGGAGTATCCCTACCATGTATATTATAAACCTATGGCAAGTGGAGGACTGCTGGATCCTGCCAATTTCTCCAGCAAGCGCACTTGCAGTAATGGAGAACTGAACTATCTGGTGAAGTGGCCTTTCACGAAGTATCAGCTCTTTTTCCACCCTATTGCCATTCAGGCAGAACGTGAGGCAAATCTACTGAACAGCAAGGATTGCACTATGGATTATCGAACAGCAATGGCAGACAGCATCAGCGACAATGGCTATCTGGTCATCAAGCCCAAGAGTTCTACGAGCAACTGGACTGCCACCTTCGAGGTACAGAACACGATGGCTGGTACCTATGACCTTTGTGCTGTAGTCCTGCCTAAGACGGTTTATAATATCTACTCCAGCAACTTCAAACCAAACAAGTTCACTGCCGTACTGAATTACGTGGATGAGAATGGCAAGAAGTGTACTGCCACCTACAAGGATGAGGTTGTAAATAACCCTTATGTGGTAGATACCGTAAAGATAGCCCGTGTAACCCTGCCTGTCTGCAATTATGGGCAGAGTGAGGCTACGGTCAGTGTACAGTTGAAGTGTAGCATCACCAACAAGCAGATGACAACCTACAACCGTGAGATGTACCTGGACTGCATCTACCTGAAACCCGTAGAGGAGTGATTTATCTTTACGCCAATAGACAAATGATAGAACGTAAGAATTTTGATATGAAGAAGATAATCATATATAGTTTACTGTTTGCAACATTGCCGATGAACACATGGGCGCAAGAGGCAGAGACTGATGCAGAGGAATCTGTAGCTATACGCGTGGCCAAGCCTCGCGTGACGGTTCCCACCCATCCCATCACAGGTAGGGTCATTGATGCTTCTACTCATCAGCCCGTGTCCGGTATCAGTGTAAGGGCATACAACAACGACCAGTTTACGGCCATGACGGATGAGGATGGTTCGTTCACGATACATGTGGCAGATTTCGTCACCTCGCTCACCTTCTCAGCTCCAGATTACCAACTGATTCAACAACCGATAGGTAAAGGTAACGAAATGGGCGACATCTGTCTCTACTCAGACCATTTTGCCCCTATCTACAATAGTAGCATGCGAGCCACAACCAGTCGTACGGCCCAGGTGAACTACCTGAACAACGATATCAGTATTGACAATCAGTTGCAGTCTAGTCTGGGTGGTGAAATGCAGACCATTCAGCGAAGTGCTGTGCCAGGTCAGGGTGTGGTGATGTTCATGAACGGTCTGAACTCACTGAATGCTAATGCTCAACCCCTGATCGTCGTGGATGGCGTCATTCAGAATATGCAGTTTGACGGTACTTCCTTGCATGATGGATATTTCAACAACATCCTGGCCAATATCATGGTCGAGGACATTGAGAAGGTAAGCATACTGCGAAACGGTACAGCCATCTATGGAGCAAAGGGTGCTAATGGTGTTGTGATGATTGAGACAAAGCGTAACAAGAGCATGGCAACCAAGATTGATGTCAGCATAGGAGGAAGCTATGAACTGGTGCCACGACTTCCAGAGATGATGAACAGCAGCCAGTACCGTATCTATGCCAGCGAACTGATTGGAACAACAGGTACGCAGAACAACAGTTTCAAGTTTCTGCAGAATGACCCTAACTACTATTACTACAACCAGTATCATAACGAGACTGATTGGACAAAGAAGACCTATCGTGAAGCCTTCACTCAGAATTATAACATAAATGTACAAGGTGGTGATGAGGTAGCCAACTACAACCTCTCTGTCGGCTATGCCGGCAGCAACGCCACCTTGGTAGACAATGATTTCAGCCGTTTCAACCTGCGACTGAACAGCGACATCAAACTGTCAGACAACGTCAACGTGCGTTTTGACGCCAGTTACTCAGATGTAACACGAGACATTCGTGACGACGGAGTTAAGGAAAACGTTCAGGATGGCATCATCTCATCCCCCTCATTCCTTTCTCTTATCAAGTCACCCTTCCTGTCTCCCTATGCTATTGACTCTTATGGACGTCCTTCAAACTATCTGGCAGAGGCTGATGATTACCTGTCAGATGTAGTAACTGCCAAAGGGGTAAACACATCGCTGGCTAATCCTCTAAGTATCCTGGAGAATGGTGAGGGAACGACGAAGAACTACCAAGGCAACCGTAGCGTAAGCCTTGCCGTAACGCCCAAATGGGACATCAATCGTGACTGGAGAGTAGCAGAGCATTTTGCTTTCCAGTTGATGAACACCGATGAGAATTACTATCTCCCCACGAATGGCGTTCCTTCGTATGAGGTAGAAGGTCTGGGTACAGTGAAAAATGCTGTCAGTGCCTTGGCAGGACGACAGATAACCCTGATGAGCGACACCTATGCCGAATACAACCACCGATTCAACGCACACCTGCTGAATGTACGTGGTGGTTTCAGATACCTTCGCGATAATTTCCGCCAGAATATACAGGTGGGTTATGACACTGGCAACGACAAAACCCCTGCCATGACCTCCAGCCTTAATTACAAGCGAACAGGTGGTTTTGACAACAAGGATATTGATCTGACTTACTACCTTACTGGTGACTACAATTACCTGGAGCGTTATTACCTGAGTGCTGGCATCTCTATGGACGGCAGCAGCAAGTTTGGTGTAGACGCCAAGGAAGGTGTAAAGATTGGCAACTATGCCTTTGGATTCTTCCCCTCTGTACAGGGAGCATGGGTAATGACCAATGAGCGTTGGTTCCGTCCTCGACGTGGACTGGACTACTTACGACTCAGTGTAGGCTATGACCTCACGGGAAATGACGATATCTCTTCCATTGCATCACGAACCTATTTCGTGGCAGGGAAGATGTTTACCAGCACTACAGGCCTGACTATAGGCAATATTGGCAATACCACGCTGCAATGGGAGACCACTCATCGTCTCACAGCCGGTTTGCAGTTATCTGCCTTCAACAATCGTGTCTCGGCTCAGTTCAATTACTTCCGAAGCCGTACCAACAACCTCCTGGCACTCACGGCCTTGAGTTACTTGACAGGTCTGGAAAACAACTGGACCAATGACGGGAAGTTGAGAAACGAAGGTTTTGACGTGAATGTCGATGTAAAACTACTCAACACCAAGGACTGGAAGTGGAGCATCGGGGCCAGTGCAGGACACTATGTAAATGAGATCCTGGCTTTGCCTAATAGCAAGACTGAAATGCAGAACGAGATGTATGATGCAACAATTCTATCTCGCGTAGGTTCTGCAGCTGGGGTCTTCTATGGTTATCGCACACAAGGTGTCTATGCAACAGCTGAGGAAGCAAGTGCTGATGGACTCTACCAACTGACCTCTACGGGAAACAAGCAATACTTTGAGGCAGGCGACATGCGTTTTGTTGATCTGAACCACGATGGTTGTATCAGCGAGGCTGACCGTGACGTTATCGGCAATCCTATCCCTGATATCTATGGCAATATCCACACCCAGTTGAACTGGAAGAAACTCACCCTGAATATCGGATTCAACTATTCCCTGGGTGGAGATATCTATAACTATCAGCGCAGCATTCTCGAGGGTGGCAGTTATTTCTATAACCAAACTACAGCCCTGATGGCACGATGGACTCATGAAGGACAGCAGACAGACGTGCCACGTGCCACCTTCCAGGACCCCATGGGTAATTCTCGTTTCAGCAGTCGATGGATTGAGGACGGCAGTTACCTGAAACTCAAGGATATCACACTGAGTTATACTCTGCCCATACGCAATGAATACTTGCACGGTATCACCTTATGGGCTTCTGCCCGTAACCTATGGACCATCACACGCTACCTGGGTAGCGATCCTGAGTTTGCTCAAACCAATAGCGTGCTGGGACAAGGCATTGACCGTGGCCTCTTAGGCAGTGGAAGAACCTTCAGCCTCGGAGCAAAGATTAATCTGTAAACCACCAGAGTTTCTGGTCGTAATACATCCTCCTATTATTGAGATATTGACAGACATGAAAACAATATTTAAGCATACCTTATTATATATTGCCATCCTGAGTGGAACTGGCGTGTTGACTACCTCATGTGTTGAGACGGATTCATCGCTGGTAGGATTTGTTGATGACAACCAACTGAATAGTGCCAATGATACCGTCTATTCACTTGTAGGTATCATCAGTCAGATGCAGAAGGTGGCAGATAGAAGCATCTTGCTGGGTGAACTTCGTGGTGATCTGACACAGCTAACAAGCGATGCACACTTGGATCTCCAGGACATCGCAAACTTTAAGGCTACCAGTGACAATCCTTATGTGCAGGCTCGTGATTACTATGCCATCATACAGAATTGCAATTATTTCCTGGCACATGCCGACTCTTCACTCACAAAGCGTGGTGTGAAGGTATTTGAAAAGGAAATAGGTGTGGTACGTACTTATCGTGCCTGGGCTTACCTGCAGTTGGCCATCAATTACGGCAGTGTGCCTTTCTTCACAGCACCATTGCTCACAGAGCTTGAGGCTGATCCCTCTCGTCATCCTCGTTATAATGTAAAACAGATTGCAGGCTATTTTCTCAACGACCTTGCCCCATACGTTGATACTGACTATCCCTCGTATGGCAGCATGAATGGACTTGACTCACGTCGTTTCTTCATCCCTGTTCGCGTAATGATGGGCGAACTCTGCTTGTGGAGTGGTCGTTATCAGGAGGCTGCGACTTATTATCATGCTTTCCTCACAAAACAAGGGAATACACGTCCCACACAGAAGAACACCGTTGGGTGGAGTGACGTAGAGTTTCAGGAGGTGGCAGACGATTACGCATCGCAGTTTGGAAGCCTCAGTGGTACAGAGTTGCTGACCGTTATTCCCATGAACGAACAGGAGTACGATGGCATTATCAGTTCACTACCCGAGGTATTCACCAGTACAGAGCGTAACAACTATTTCTATCAAGCAACACGTAGCAAAGCCTACGACGAATTGTCTCAAAGTCAGCAGTATACTATGGTCTATACCAACCCAGTGACACAGTTGCCAGACACCATCACCCCACCCGACTCTCTTATTTATGCTGAGGACAACCTGCGTGGCGACCTTCGTCAGCAGAGTGTATATAAGCTCCGCACTGAAGCCTCGTCATCAACAAGTTTGAGCAACCTTCGTCAAACCAACAACAAGTATCGTTCGCGTAATTTCGTTACCTTGTACCGTTTGCAAACCATCTATTTGCATTTCGCAGAGGCACTCAACCGTATGGGTTTGCCAGAAACAGCCTTTGCTGTCCTAAAATACGGACTCTGCCGAGACAACCTTATCCGCAACACCATCAACGGTACCATAGATCGTATCCCAGCATGGGAGCGTGAAAAGGCTGGTGAATTGTTAGACTTTAGCCAATATACTTTTACAAGCAGCAATACCCAAGGTGTTCACAGTCGTGGATGTGGACGTGCTGATGCTGACAAGTCCTATGTCATCCCTGCATGTGCCAGCCTCAATGACAGTATCCTTTGCGTG
>DCIS01000106.1:0-2519 GCA_002317475.1 Prevotellaceae bacterium UBA1720
GGGATGCACATTGCGCCCCGTCACTATCACCTTGGCAGCTGCAGCGTTGAAGTTCTCATACTCCAACTCACCTACCTCACCACCATCCATGGTGTAGGCCCACTGGCAACCGAACTTCTCCACATCAAACAGGTGTGCTCCCATGCCAATCTCCTCGTCAGGATTGAAACCTACGCGAATCTTACCGTGCTTGATCTCGGGATGAGCCATAAGGTATGTCATGGCCGTCACAATCTCGGCTATACCGGCCTTGTCATCAGCACCCAGGAGGGTATTGCCATCTGTCACGATCAGGTCTTCACCCACATGTTCCTTCAGTTCGGGGAACTGCTTCACAGTGGTCATGATGCCCTTTTCCTGGTTCAGTACGATGTCCGAACCATCATAGTTCTCAATGATACGAGGCTTGACGTCAGCACCGCTGCAATCAGGACTGGTGTCCATGTGGGCAATAAAACCGATAGTGGGAACCTCCTTATCGGTGTTGGCGGGCAAGGTGGCATACACATAGGCATGCTCGTCCATCTCTACCTCCTCCAGTCCCAAAGCCTTCAACTCCTCGCACAGATATTCTGCCAGGCGAAACTGCTTCTCAGTACTGGGACACTGTTCCTCGTTCTCTTCGCTCGACTGCGTATCGAAGCTTACATACTTCAGAAAACGCTTCACTAATTCGTCTTTCATACTTGTTGTATCGTTCTAATTTTCTTCGTATGATGCAAAATTAGCATATTTTTAGCAGATTTACTTATGATATATCCGATATTTCGATAAAAAGTATTAATTTTGTTATGTTTTTAAGGTAGAAACTAATAATTGTATAGATTGTGGCGCAGAATATTAACCAGAAATTGCCTCTTGAATGTACCAACATCGATGAGGTAAGAAGTGAGATAGACCATATAGACTACGAAATAATCCGCCTCTTGGCCACACGAACGGAATACGTGAGCGAAGTGGTAAAATACAAGCAGAAAAACGGTCTGTCCATCGAAGCGCCAAACCGTAGGAACGCCGTCCTGAAGAGCCGCAGTGAATGGGCAGAGCAAGCAGGCATCTCGCCTGACGTGATAGAGGATATCTACAACAAACTGATTGACTACTACATCCAGGTGGAAAAGAAACTCATTCAGTAGCAGGAACATCATCTTGAGGATCAGTCAACCTATAGTCCCCCTTTATATCTGAACCTCAGCAGACAAAGCGATAAACAGCAGATGAATAACAACAAAATAACCACATACAATATGTACAGAAAAGAAATCAAGGTGCTGGATTGCACCGTCCGCGATGGCGGATTAATGAACAAATGGCAATTCAGCAAGGATTTTGTGAAAGGTGTATACAATTCTTGCGTTGAGGCAGGCATCGACTACATGGAGATTGGCTACATCAGCAGTGCAGACCAGTTTCCACGTCCCGAGTTCGGTCCCTGGAAGTTCTGTGCCGAGGACGAACTGAGGGAAATCGTAGGCGAGAACAACACCAACACCAAACTCTCCGTAATGGCTGATATCGGCCGTATCAACTTCGATGATATTCGTCCCAAGGAGGAAAGCGTAGTCGACCTCTTCCGCGTGGCATGCTACGATTACCAGATCGACAAGGCCATCGAACTGGCTCACCATGTGATGGACAAGGGCTATGAAGCCACCATCAACCTGATGGCTGTCAGCAAGGTTGGCGAGCGTATCCTGGATCAGGTACTGGAGGATGTAGCCAACTCGCGTGTAGGTACTTTCTACTTGGTAGATAGCTTTGGCAGCCTGTATTCAGAGGATATCCACGGACTGGTGAGCAAGTATATCGAGGCTCTGCCCGGCAAGACCATCGGTTTCCACGGACACAACAACACTCAGTTGGCCTTTGCCAACACCATCGAGTGTATCCGTTGCGGTGCAAACATGCTGGATGCCACCATGCTCGGCATCGGTCGTGGAGCAGGCAACTGTCCCATGGAACTTCTCTTGTCCTTCCTGAAGAATCCCAAGTACAGACTTGAGCCCGTCATCAAGTGTATCCAGGATCACATCCATCCCTTGCAGAAAGAGATAAACTGGGGTTATTTCATCCCCTACATGATCACCGGTTCGCAGAACGATCACCCACGCTCGGCTATGGCATGGATGGCAAGTGACCAGAGGGATGACTATCTGGCATACTACGAATCAGTGGTGAAGAACAAGGAGGTATAACCCTCCCCAAAAGTCAGGAAAAAGGCATTATTGAGGCGTTTGCTGAATAATTTTGCCCACTGGTTGAAGAATTTTGCCCACAACAGGCATTATTTCTACCTTTGCAACATACAATGATTTGAAAGCGATCATAGTATCGCATTGTGTTCTTCATGTATTACCTATTATTTTTCATGGTAACTAATTGATTATTATGCTGGCGGATTAATGTCGAGAGACAAAAAGACGCGAATGGTGGCAACACCATTGTAGCATTGAAAGGATTTGCTCGAGAGAGTGAATCCTTTCTGCTTTGAGAAAGGGCATTGCTTCTTTTGGCCGAAA
>DCIS01000106.1:2555-3839 GCA_002317475.1 Prevotellaceae bacterium UBA1720
TTATGCCCACCAAAACCTCGTTTTTATTGAAGAAAAAACACTGCTTGCTGAAGAAATTTGTTTATATGAAGTCTATAGATTATCTTTGCACATGACAAAACTATCAGACAATGAAACTATCGTGGATAAAAAAGGAATGGGCCTTCATCATTATAGCCTGGCTGCTCATATATGCCTCTGACCCTCTGTACATGCTTTACGCCGAGATGGCAGGCCAGTTTGAATTCAGTTGGGCAAAGCAGATCCCCCAGTGGACCTACACCACCGCTTTTCTGATACTCTTCCTGGTGCACCATTTTGCCTTGATGCCTACGCTGATTGTCAAGAAGAAACGCACGTTGTATATCTCATGTGTCGTGGTCTGTATCTTGGCATTTACAGCCTTCCTCATCCTGCAGACACCCGAGGAGTTCAATCGTCACCACTTCCAGCGCGAGGGAGAAGCCATTGAGGTCAAACATCTTCTACTGGCTCCCCCTGACCTCGCCCGTCTGGTCATGGCTCTGCTGATGATTGTGGCTGATCTGGGTGCTATGGCCTGGGTAAACGAGCAGAAGTTACGCCACCAGTTGTTACAGCTGGAGAAGCAGACACTGAATCACGAGTTGGCCCAACTGCGCTACCAGATCAACCCGCATTTCTTCATGAACACGCTGAACAATATCCATGCCCTCGTGGACATCGACCAGGAGCGTGCCAAGCGTGCCATCGTGGAACTGTCGGGTATGATGCGCTACTCCCTATACGAAGGTAGCGAGACGCTCTCTCCCCTCCAGCATGAATTAGATTTTGTCCGCAAGTTCATCTCCCTCATGAAACTGAGATTCGGCAATAAGATAGTGCTTAGTTGCGAGTTTCCCGAGTCCACACCGTCTTACGTGATGATTCCTCCCCTGCTCCTGACCACCTTCGTGGAAAATGCCTTCAAGCACGGTATCAGTTATCAGAACCCCTCGTTCATCTCCATCCATCTGGAAGTTAAGGGGGACAAGATACATTTCCAGTGTACCAACAGCCGTTACCTCAATGGCAAGAAGCGCGACGACCATCACGGCATCGGACTGACCAATGTTCGCAAACGCCTTGACCTGCTGTTCAAGGACCGCTATCAGCTGTTGATTGACGAGAGTGAACCAACTGTATTCACTGTAAACCTAACCATCCCCCACCTATAAAGATAATTTTGATTACTTACTTATGATACGAGTTATTGCTATAGACGACGAGCCATTGGCTCTGATGCAACTACAGAAGATGATTGAACTGACGCCCTACATGACCCTT
>DCIS01000065.1:0-496 GCA_002317475.1 Prevotellaceae bacterium UBA1720
TACTCCACACCTTTGCTTTTTACCTTACGGTGTTTCTGGTAACAAAGCTCCTGTTCCTGGCCTATAACCATAGTGCCGAGGAGTTTGGTATGGGCGAAGTCTGGGGCGTGTTGTGGCACGGTCTTCCCATGGATCTCAGCACTACGAGCTATCTGATAGCCCTTCCCTGGCTGTTCAGTCTTGTAAGCCTATGGTGGAAGAGCATGCCCCTAAAGAAGATCCTCATCACCTACCATGTCATCATCGGCATACTGCTTGCCCTGATTTTGCTGGGTGATACCTTGCTCTACGAATATTGGAAATTCAAACTCGATGCCAGCATCTTCAGTTATATGGCAGCTGTAGGTGGTGCAGCAGATAGTGTCAGTATAGGATACATTGTGGGTGGAGTGATCATCTTCCTTCTGATGGCATCATTGCTTTGCTTTGTCCCCACCTGGATTATCAGAAAGACTTTTTCTACGGGCAAGAAGGCAAAGAGAGGGAAGGCACATGT
>DCIS01000065.1:617-1273 GCA_002317475.1 Prevotellaceae bacterium UBA1720
ACGGCTTACCACAGTGACAAGCTCTTCCTGAACCATGCTGCAGTGAATCCTGCCTTCAGTCTCTTCTATTCCATGACGAAGTACAAGCGCTACAATGAGCAGTTCCGCTTCATGGAGGCTGAGGAGTGTGCCAAGGTCTTCGACCCACTTTACCCCAAAGACACAGAGGATGTAACGGAAGAGTTGCTCAAGACCTCTCGTCCCAATATCCTCTACATACAGTTGGAGAGTTTTGGAGCACAGTTTATCAAGGAACTGGGCGGCCAGCCTGACGTTTGTCCCAATATCAGCCGTTTTATTGAGGAGGGCATCTTCTTCGATAATATGTACGCCAACAGTTTCCGCACCGACCGTGGTATGGTGAGTGCCATCAGCGGTCATGCCAGCTATCCAACGGCCAGCCTGATGCGCATCCCTGCCAAGTTAGAGGGATTACCCGCTATCCCCAAGACCCTTGTCAAGGAGGGTTACGACACGGATTATGCCTACGGAGGCGACATCACCTTCATGGGCATGCAAGGGTATCTAATCAGTGCAGGTTTCCAGCAACTGATCAGTTCGAAGGATTTCAGCATAGCACAGGCTAATGAGACGAAATGGGGTGTCAACGATAGTACCATTATGGATGATGCCTTCCAGCGCATCATGACTCGTCC
>DCIS01000065.1:1284-2259 GCA_002317475.1 Prevotellaceae bacterium UBA1720
GCAGACAAGCTGTGGTTCACAGGTGTACAGACACTCAACAGCCACGAACCCTTCGAGGTTCCTTATCACCGTCTGGAAGACAAGGTGCAGAATGCCTTTGCCTACACCGATCACTGTCTGGGGCTGTTCGTTGACCGTCTGCGCAAGACACCTCTCTGGGACAATCTCCTCATCATTCTTATGCCCGATCATGGTTTGATGTACAATCTCAGTTACGAGGACCCTGAGTTCTTCCACATCCCCATGGTATGGATAGGTGGAGCCATTCGTGAGCCTCGTCGCATTCACACGTTGATGAATCAGAGCGACTTTGCCTCTACGTTGCTCAGCCAATTAGGCATCTCGCACAAGGAATTCACCTGGAGCCGTAACATTCTGTCCAGGAACTACACCACACCCTTTGCCTTCTGCTCCTACCCCAGCGGTATAATGTTTACCGACGAAACAGGCGTTAGCGTCTACGATATAACGGCCAACCGTATCATCACGGAAGAGCCATCACCCTCACCCGAACGACTCATGCGTGCCAAGGCCATCCTGCAAAGCAGTTATGATGAACTGGACACCTTGGGACCGGGAAAAGAAAAGTAGGACACTCCCGAAGCTCGGCATGTGTCCAATAATAAAAGAATAATAAACCAAAAACAAACATAAAAATGGATTTTGTAGAAGAACTTACATGGAGAGGCATGATCCACCAGATGATGCCTGGTACAGATGAAATGTTGAAAAAAGGCATGGCTACAGCATACCTGGGTATCGACCCTACTGCTGACAGCCTGCACATTGGTCACCTTTGTGGCGTGATGATGCTGCGTCACTTCCAGCGCTGTGGTCACAAGCCCCTCGCCCTGGTGGGTGGTGCTACAGGTATGATTGGCGACCCCAGTGGTAAGAGCCAGGAACGTAACCTTCTCGACGAGGCTACCCTTGCTCACAATGTGGCTTGTATCAAGGCACAGTTGTCACGCTTCC
>DCIS01000065.1:2306-9667 GCA_002317475.1 Prevotellaceae bacterium UBA1720
ACAAGGCTGAGCTGGTGAACAACTACGACTGGATGAAGGGTTACAGTTTCCTGGATTTCGCTCGTGAGATTGGTAAGTGTATCACCGTCAACTATATGATGGCAAAGGATAGCGTGAAGCGACGTCTGAATGGTGAGGCTCAGGATGGTATGTCATTCACCGAGTTTACCTACCAGTTGCTTCAAGGCTATGACTTCCTGCACCTCTATCAGGAGAAGAATTGCCGCTTGCAGTTGGGTGGTAGCGATCAGTGGGGTAATATCACTACCGGTACAGAACTGATTCGCCGCAAACTGGGTGGTGAGAACGAGGCATTTGCCCTTACCTGCCCTCTTATCACCAAGTCTGACGGTAAAAAGTTCGGTAAGACCGAGAAGGGTAATATCTGGCTCGATCGTACTCGCACTTCTCCCTACCAATTCTACCAGTTCTGGCTGAATGTAGGCGATGAGGATGCTGAGCGTTACATCAAGATCTTCACCTCTCTCGACAAGGCAACCATCGATGCTATCATCGAGGAGCACAAGCAGGATCCCGGCCGTCGTGTGCTGCAGAAGAAGTTGGCAGAAGAGGTTACCACCATGGTTCATAGCCGTGAGGATCTGGAGTTGGCAGTTGAGGCCAGCAACATCCTCTTTGGCAAGGCAACCAAGGAGAGCCTGGTAAAGTTGGACGAGCAGACCCTTTTGGACGTTTTCTCTGGCGTACCTCAGTTCGAGGTTAGCCGTAGCCTTTTCGAGGGAGAGGGTGTCAAGGCCGTTGACCTCGTAGCTGAGCACTCACAGTGCTTTGCAAGCAAGGGTGAGATGCGTAAACTGACACAGGGTGGTGGTGTATCCATCAACAAAGAGAAACTTACTGCCTTCGATCAGTTGCTGACCAGTGCTGACCTTCTCGACGAGAAGTATTTGCTCGTTCAGCAGGGCAAGAAGAAGTACTTCCTGATCATTGCTAAGTAAAAAAGCACCAAAACATTTGGACAAAACGACAAAAAGTCGTACCTTTGCACCCGCAATCCCAAACAGGAATGCTTCGGATTGGGCTATGGTGTAATGGTAGCACAAGACATTTTGGTCGTCTTAGTTCTGGTTCGAAACCGGATAGCCCAACCAAAAAGAGCGTGGAGAACGAAAGTTTTCCGCGCTTTTTTTGTGCTATCTGCAAAAAGTTTCGTACCTTTGCTAAAGACTAAGATTACCTAGGAAGACCTAGGAAGACCTAGGAAAGACTAAGCTTGTAGTATTACGAATTACGATTAACCATAAAAACATACTAACAATGAACAACCTATTTTCTCTGGAAGGTAAAAACGCATGGATTACCGGAGCTGCTTACGGCATAGGCTTTGCTATTGCTGAGGCATACGTTAAAGCTGGTGCCAAGAATATCATCTTCAACGTACGAAGCCAGGAGGCTTGCCAGAAGGCTCTGGATGCCTATCATGCTGCAGGAATCAATAATGTACACGGTTATGTTTGTGACGTCACCGATGAGGTGGCAGTAAAGGCTCTCGTGGAGAAGATTCATCAAGAGGTAGGTCAGATTGATATCCTTGTCAACAATGCCGGCATTATCAAGCGTATCCCCATGCATGAGATGACGCGTGCTGAGTTCCAGCAGGTGATTGATATTGACCTTGTTGCCCCCTACATCTGTGCTGCTGCCGTAGTGCCAGAGATGATGGAACGTCGTGAGGGTAAGATTATCAATGTCTGCTCCATGATGAGCGAACTGGGACGTGAGACCGTAAGTGCATACGCTGCTGCCAAGGGTGGTCTGAAGATGCTAACCCGCAATATCTGCTCTGAGTATGGCGAATACAACATCCAGTGCAATGGTATTGGTCCTGGTTATATTGCTACACCTCAGACAGCTCCCCTTCGCGAACCTCAGGCAGATGGTAGCAAGCATCCATTCGATAGCTTCATTTGTGCCAAGACTCCTGCTGGCCGTTGGCTTGATCCTGAGGAACTGGCTGGTCCTGCTGTCTTCCTGGCTTCCAAGGCTTCAGATGCTGTCAATGGACACATCCTCTACGTTGATGGTGGTATCCTCGCATACATCGGCAAGCAACCCAAATAAGTTTTTTATTCAGTTTGCCTGAGCAAAGGCAGGCTACACAAAGTAATAGGGCCCTTCCCCAATGAGGAAAGGCCCTATTATTATATAAGGTACGTGATTTATGAGATCTGACTTCCGCCCTTTACTGGGTGCTCAACGGTGGTAACACCTACCGTACCATCCCAATCAGTAGCAGAGAGGATCATGCCCTCACTTACCAAACCATTCTTGAACTGACGAGGAGCCAGGTTGGCAATGAACAGCACCTGCTTACCCACCAACTGCTCGGGCTCATACCACTCATGAATACCACTGACAATGGTGCGACCCTGAGGAGTACCATCATCCAGTTTGAACTTCAACAGTTTCTTCATCTTGGGCACAGCTTCACACTCCAGTACGGTACCTACACGGATATCCATCTTCTGGAAATCCTCAAAGGCAACAGTCTCCTTGATGGGTGCAGCCTCATAGTTGGCCTCAGCATTTGCCTGGATGGTTGCCTCGAGCTTGTCCATCTGGAACTTAATGACATCATCCTCGATCTTCGAGAACAACAGGCTGGGCTTTGCCAACAACTTGCCACTGGGCAGCAAATCAGTTTTACCCAACTGTTCCCACTCAAACTGCTCCATATTCAGCATCTGACGCAACTTGGCACTTGAGAAAGGCAGGAAAGGTTCGAAGGCAATAGCGAGGTTTGCGGTGAGCTGCAGAGACACGTAAATGACGGTCTTCACGCGCTCAGGATCGGTCTTGATGACCTTCCAAGGCTCCTCGTCAGCAATGTATTTGTTACCGATACGTGCCAGGTTCATGGCCTCCTTCTGAGCCTCGCGGAACTTGAAGCCCTCAAGCAACTGCTCTACGCGCTCCTTGGTCGTAGCAAACTCAGCCAGAGTAGCCTTGTCAGTATCTGTCAGTTCACCAGGTACAGGTACAACACCCTCATAATATTTCTGGGTCAGCTGCAAAGCACGATTAACGAAGTTACCATAGACAGCTACCAACTCATTGTTGCAACGAGCCTGGAAGTCTGCCCAGGTGAAGTCATTATCCTTGGTCTCAGGAGCATTGGCAGTCAAGACATAGCGCAACTCATCCTGACGGTTGGGCAACTCCTCAAGGTATTCATTCAGCCATACAGCATAGTTCTTTGAGGTAGAGATCTTGTTACCCTCAAGGTTCAGGAATTCGTTTGACGGAACGTTGTCGGGCATGATATAACCGCCATGAGCCTTCATCATGGTGGGGAAGATCAGACAGTGGAACACGATGTTGTCCTTACCGATGAAGTGTACAAGGCGAGTCTCCTCGTCCTGCCACCACTGCTGCCAAGTACCCCACTTCTCGGGATTGCTTTCACACAGTTCCTTGGTGTTTGAGATATAACCGATAGGTGCATCAAACCATACATAGAGCACCTTACCCTCAGCGCCTTCTACAGGAACAGGGATACCCCAATCCAGGTCACGGGTCATTGCACGAGGTTGCAAGTCCATATCCAACCATGACTTACACTGTCCGTACACATTCGAGCGCCACTCCTTGTGACCCTCCAGAATCCATTCCTTCAACCACTCCTGGTGGTCACCCAGTGGCAAGTACCAGTTCTTGGTGGCACGTAGCTCAAGAGGATTGCCAGGATTGTTCTTGTTGGTGGGGTTGATCAACTCTGAAGGAGAAAGCGTAGCACCACACTTCTCGCACTGGTCACCGTAAGCACCATCTGCTCCACAACGAGGACATGTACCTACGATGTTACGGTCAGTCAGGAATTCGCCAGTCACAGCATCGCAATACTGTTCTTCTACCTTCTCTACCAACTTACCCTCATCATACAACTTACGGAAGAAGTCAGCTGCAAACTTATGATGAATCTTGCTTGTTGTACGGCTGTAGATGTCAAATGAGATTCCGAAATCCTCGAATGACTTCTTGATAATGCCATGATAGCGATCTACGACATCCTGCACTGTGATGCCTTCCTTCTTGGCGCGAATGGTCACGGGAACGCCATGTTCATCACTACCTCCAATGAAGACTACATCACGCCCCTTCAGACGAAGGTAGCGAGCATAGATATCAGCAGGTACATACACACCAGCCAAATGACCGATATGTACAGGACCATTGGCATAGGGCAACGCTGCCGTTACGGTTGTTCTTTTAAATGCCATAATATATGTTGTTTTAGTTTTTTTGTTTTATGTAGTTTTTTAGAGTATAGTAAAGATATACCTTTTTAATGTAGCATCTGAATGGCATACAAATAGATGACAGAAGCAGGGACAGCCAGCAAAGTACTGTCAAAGCGATCCAGCATACCACCGTGTCCAGGCAGGATACTGCCACTATCCTTGATACCCAAGTGACGCTTCATCAGGCTCTCTACGAGGTCACCCCATGTGCCAAACACCGTCACTACCAGGGCAAAACCTATCCATTCGTAAATCTCCATATCACTCTGTGTACCCAAAATACCCATCGTACGTGTACACCACCATATCAGGACAGCCAAGAGGACAGCAATCACACCACCTCCGATGCTACCTACCCACGATTTCTTGGGAGAAATACGAGGAAAGAGTTTGGCGGGGAAGACATTGTGAAGCAGCGAACCCACCAAATACGCACCTGTGTCACTTGCCCAAATGAAGACGAACACGCTCAGGGGATAGAGCCAGACATAGATAGGTACAAACGAATTGGGATGGGCTAAGTCACCCGCTGGTACCTGCTCTATGCCCAGTACGCACAACAAGGCAAAGGGCAAAGCGATATAAAGTTGTGAGAACATCGTCAAGGCCCAATTGGCTAATGGGTTGGGATGCTTCAGATAAAGTTCAGCAATGAGCAAATAAAGCAGGCTGAGCAAATAGGGAATGAACACTGCACCATCCAGAACTCCCCAGCTGTACATGAAGAAAGCCAGGAACAAATATCCACCCGCCATAGGCGTAATGATGGAATTCAGACAAATATCCTCACGCTGGTTCATCAAATGACAAAACTCAGTAATCGTCAGTATGCTGATGATGAAGAACAGCAACCCGAAAGACAACGGGTTGTACACAATGCTGAACACAATAACTGCGACGAACAGTATGCCAGTCAAAGCACGGGTTATGAAGTTTTTCATCTTTACAGGATTTATGCTTTCTTATTGTACGAACCACCCAGATCCTTTCCTGTAATCTCGCCTTGCTGGTTCTCTGCCTCTGGTTTCTCTTGCTTCTCAGCCTGTTCCAATGCTTCCTGAGCATCAGCCTTGGCCTGTGCCTCCAGCAATTCCTCAGTACGGCTCGACCAAGGACGCTTGCCAAAGATTTCCTCTACATCCGCAGCATAGATCACCTCACGGTCTATCAGTATCTGAGCCAGACGGGCATGACCCTCTTTCTTCTCTATCAGCAATGCCTTGGCACGCTCGTACTGCTCAGCAATCATGCGACGTGCCTCCTCGTCAATGAGTTTGGCAGTCTCGTCGCTATAGGGTTTCTGGAATCCGTATTCGTCATTGTTGTAGTAACACATATTGGGCAACTTGTCACTCATACCCATATAGGCAATCATGGCATACACCTGCTTGGTCACACGCTCCAGATCGTTCATTGCACCGCTGCTGATATGACCCGTAAAGAGTTCCTCTGCAGCACGTCCACCCAGCAGCGAACAAATCTCGTCCAGCATCTGCTCACGGGTATTGATCTGGCGCTCCTCGGGCAGATACCATGCTGCACCGAGGGCACGACCACGGGGCACGATGGTCACCTTCACCAGAGGATTGGCATGCTGCAGGTTCCAACTGATGGTGGCATGTCCAGCCTCATGCAAGGCTATGGCACGCTTTTCCTCGGCAGTCATCACCTTGGTCTTCTTCTCCAAACCACCGATGATGCGATCCACAGCGGCCAGGAAATCCTCCTTGGATACAACAGTCTTGTCATGACGCGCAGCAATCAAGGCAGCCTCGTTGCAGACATTGGCGATATCCGCACCACTGAAACCAGGTGTCTGACGAGCCAGGAAGTCCACATCCAGTGTCTCATCCTTCTTGATATTCTTCAAGTGTACCTGGAAGATGGCCTTACGCTCGGGGAGGTCAGGAAGGTCAACGTGTATCTGGCGGTCAAAGCGTCCTGCACGCAGCAAAGCCTTGTCCAGAATATCAGCACGGTTAGTAGCAGCCAAGATGATCACACCACTATTCGTACCAAAACCATCCATCTCCGTCAACAACTGGTTCAAGGTATTCTCACGCTCGTCATTACCACCCATTGAAGGGTTCTTGCCACGGGCACGACCCACAGCATCAATCTCATCAATGAAGATGATACTAGGACTCTTCTCCTTTGCCTGACGGAAGAGGTCTCTTACACGACTGGCACCTACACCCACAAACATCTCCACAAAGTCACTACCTGACATGGAGAAGAAAGGCACGTCAGCCTCGCCTGCTACAGCCTTGGCCAGCAAGGTCTTACCTGTTCCTGGAGGGCCAACGAGCAAGGCTCCCTTGGGTATCTTACCACCCAGTTCGGTATACTTCTTGGGGTTCTTCAGGAACTCTACAATTTCCTGCACCTCCTGTTTTGCACCAGCCTGTCCAGCAACGTCGTTGAAAGTCACCTTGGGACCATTCTCCTTGTCCACCAACTTTGCTTTGCTACGACCCACATTGAAGATGTTGCTGCCTATGCCGCCACCACCTCCGCCGCCCATACGGCGCATGATGAACAACCAGAAGAAAATGATGATAATCAGAGGCAGGAAATTCAGCACCAGACTCATCAATCCACCTCCCGTAGAGTTATCATACTCAAGGTTGATGGTTTCGTTTTGATTGTTGGCCAGATAGGTAGAGTCGTTGTTCAGATGATTGATGAAGTTGTCCGTATTCGTCACATTACCCTCTGTCTCCACATAGGCTGTCTGTACATTGGTCACAGAATGACCAAAGACATCTGCGGCATGGTCAGGTTTGGCATACAGACGCATAGTGCCTTCCTTCTGGTTCATCACCACCTTTCGGCACCATCCGTTTTCTATGTATTGCTTGAATTGCGAATAGCCCACTTCCTTTTGTTCCGTTCCGAAACTGCCATCACCTGTAAAGAAGAGGTAACCCAATATTACGGCTACGATCACATAAACCCATGTCAGGTTAAACGATGGCTTCTTTTGCTTCTTTTTATCGCTCATGTTGTTGTTAATATCAAATAATGCTTTTAATAATCATCCTCCAGCGTCACCAGTTCGGCATCGGCCCAGAGGTGTTCCAAATCATAGAATTCGCG
>DCIS01000065.1:9865-11007 GCA_002317475.1 Prevotellaceae bacterium UBA1720
CGATGTTCGACAGGTTTGCTATGGTTATGCGGTGCCCTTTCTTATCCTGAAGAGCACCTACTATTTGGTCTACTAATGCCTTTGTTTCTGTCATATAAATTAGTTAGGTGTATATCAAGGTACAAAGATACGAGAAATACTTTGCCCACTGAAATTTACGACCTAAAATCTTCCCTTATTTACTTTTTTTAGCATTACTTCCCATTTTTTTAGGGAAAAGATTTGTCGGTAATTAAAAAAGTCGTAACTTTGCATCCGAAATCAAGCAGAGGCGACAAGGTTGTCCACTTGGTTCTCCTTATGATTGGGCTATGGTGTAATGGTAACACTGCAGATTCTGGTCCTGCCTTTCCTGGTTCGAGTCCGGGTAGCCCAACACCAAGAGACGACTGGTAAAAACAACTGGTCGTCTTTTTGTTTTTCACAAGGAAATCCATCTGCTAAAAACAAGCAGCACAAACAAATCATAATACAATGAAGATCAAATCCATCATTCTCGCAGTCTTGATGCTTTGCATCACTCTACCTTCAATGGCCAAGGATAAATCCAGTCAACTCGTTCAACTGAAATCGCCCAATGGGAAGGCTTTATTTACGGTATCAGCCACACCTGATGGAGTGCCTACCTATTGCATTACTATTGACGGTACAGTTGTCCTGCAGGATTCGCGTATGGGCTATCGTTCCAAGGAAGGCAACGTACCCGATGCCAGCTGGCAGGCAGGAAAGGTTGCCAAAAGCAAATACAAGGGTGTATGGAAACCCGTCTGGGGCAAACGTAGCGAAGTGCCTGAGGTTTACAATGCTGCAAGCGTTAGTTTCAGCAAGCAGAATCATGTTGTAGAACTGCAGTTGCGTGCCTACAATGATGGTTTGGCATGGCGATATGTGAATGTGAAGGGTGAAGATACCTGGAACGAAATCAGCAACTTCAACTTTGCTGGCGATTATACCGCATGGTATTACAATGGAGAGCGTCACAACGTTGGTCCTGAGCCATTGAGCAAGGCCAGTGGTGAGCGTATGCCCATCATGGTAGCCGAGGTAAACAAGAACCTCTATCTGGCTGTACATGAGGCTTGTGTATATAACGGCAAACCCCTCTTGTTCAGAAGTGAAGCAGGTAGCACCTGTCTGAATAT
>DCIS01000181.1:0-1835 GCA_002317475.1 Prevotellaceae bacterium UBA1720
GGACACTGTACACGATGGATGCGCATGTCAGCCTCCACGATTTCACGCATACGAGTCTCTAAGGCTTCAATATCAGCCAATTGGATGGGACGACCTATCTTCAGTTCACAATAGTGACCTCCACTGATAGGCGCATCAATCACCAAACGTCCTCCTGGGAAGAGGTCCTCAACAGCCTTAGCCATAACAAGGAAAAGCGTACGTTCGTAGACACGTCTGCCCGATAAGGAGTGAAGATCCAGGAACTCTACGTCCTTGCTGTTATAGAAACGGTAGCGCAGACCCTGCACCTTATTGTTGACACGGGCACTGGTTGGGCCCAAAGGCATCTCAAGTCCCGACAGGGCAAACACCTCTTCCAAGGTGCTACCCACGGGTACTTGTATTCGTTTGCCGGTATTTTTCAGCCGAATGGTTATCATGGTAAAGAGAAGACCCTCTCCGCCCTACGGGCACCTCCCCCATAATGGGGAGGAATTTAGATACGAAAAGGGGTCGAAAGGGATTTATAGGTTAGTATTTTTTTTACAAATGTGACCTAAATCCTCCCCATTATGGGGGAGGTGGCCGCAGGCCGGAGGGGGTCTGCCTTATACGTTCAAACTCCAGGCCTGTCCGTCCTTGGTGTCCTTCACCTCAAAGCCTAAGGCTGCAAGGTCATCGCGGATCTTGTCAGACAGCGCCCAGTTTTTCTCGGCCTTAGCCTGCTGACGCTGTGCCAAGAGCATATCCACCACAGCACCGAAAGCAGCTTCGCGAGCCTTGTTGCTCACACCACTTTCCTCCGTAAGACCCAGAATATCAAAGGCGAAACTATGGAAGAGTTCGCTCAGTGCCTGTGCCACCTCAGCAGTGATGCTGGCCTTCTTGTCAATCAGGGTGTTGACCACACGGCAGATGTCAAAGAGGTTGCTGATGACGATGGGTGAGTTGAGATCATCGTTCATGGCGTCATAGAGCTTCTCGCGCATCTCATCCACATACTTCATCTCCACCTGAGGCTGACCCTTCACCTTCTGTCCGTCTGCGAGGCGCTTCAGGTTCTTCCAACCGTCCATCAGTCTCTGCAGACCCTTCTCTGCAGCCTGCAGAGCCTCGTTGCCGAAGTCCACGGTGCTGCGATAGTGTGCCTGAAGGATGAAGAAACGAATAGTCATGGGCGAATAGGCCTGCTCCAGTTTGTCATGTGTGCCGGCAAAGAACTCGGGCAACGTAATGAAGTTTCCGTATGACTTACCCATTTTCTGACCACCAATGGTGATCATGTTGTTGTGCATCCAGTAACGTACGGCAGGGTGTCCCATTGAGGCTACAGCCTGTGCTATCTCGCACTCATGATGGGGGAAGACCAGATCAAGACCACCTCCGTGGATATCAAACTCCTCGCCGAGATACTTGCGACCCATAGCCGTACATTCGCAATGCCAACCAGGGAAACCGTCGCTCCACTTTGAGGGCCAGCGCATGATATGTTCGGGCTGAGCTTTCTTCCAGAGGGCAAAGTCTGCCTGATTGCGCTTCTCGCCTACACCAGCCAACTCACGGCTGGCATCCTTGATATTCTCCAAGGTACGTCCAGAGAGGATACCGTACTTATGATCCTTGTCGTATTTTTCTACGTCGAAGTAGATGCTGCCATTTGACTCGTAGGCATAACCATTCTCCATAATCTCGTCTACCAACTGCTGCTGCTCGATGATATGACCACTGGCATGAGGCTCAATGCTGGGAGGCAGACAGTTCAATGCCGACATGGCATCGTGGAAACGGTTGATGTAATACTGTGCCACCTCCATAGGCTCCAATTGCTCCAGACGAGCCTTCTTGGCAATCTT
>DCIS01000181.1:1922-12450 GCA_002317475.1 Prevotellaceae bacterium UBA1720
ACCTTGTAGCCGATGTGCTGAAGGTAGCGGAACAAGAGGTCGAAGGTGATGGCAGGACGAGCATGTCCCAGATGTGCATCACCATAGACGGTAGGACCGCAGACATACATGCCCACACGACCCTCTGTCAGGGGTTTGAAGAGCTGCTTCTGACGAGTCAGCGTATTGTAAATCTGTAATGGTTGCTTTGCCATAATGCTATATTTTTTGATGTTTTATTTCCTGGTTTTACCTTTTAGGTAACAAAGGTACGGCATAATTCCGTAATCTGCAACAAATTAGAAAAGATATTTTTGGATTATACCGCGAAAATTGCGTAACTTTGCACCCGAATTCAAAGGTAAGGTACTGATTATTATGGGAAAAGAGAAGGTTTGCAGTGTCAATCTGCGTCGGAACATCAAGACACTGACCGCCCCAATTTTTATTGAATTGCTGTTAGTTACCACCATGGGTGCTACAGATACGTTCATGCTGTCTCAGTATGCTGATGACAGCGTAGCGGCAGTTGGCGTGGCCAACCAGTTGATCACCTTTGCCTTCCTCGTTTTCCAGATTATCAACATCGGTACCACGGTACTTTGTTCACAGTATCTCGGAGCAGGGCGTCGCGACAAAATGGAGCAGATCACGGCCTTGGCTCTCGGCCTGAACCTCGTCGTAGGCATCATCATCTCCCTCATCCTCTCGTTGGGTGCCCCCTTGCTGCTAAGTTGGATGGGTCTCAAGCCCGATCTCATGCAGTATGGTCTGCCATACATGCAGATTGCCGGTGCCGGAGCCATCTTCCAGGCCATGCACCTCACCGTCTCTGCCTCCCTGCGTGCCGACCACAAAGCCATCTACCCCATGCTGGTAGTGATGTTGGTCAACGTGGTGAATATTATCGGTAACTACTCACTCATTTTCGGACATTTCGGACTTCCAGCCCTAGGGGTTGAGGGTGCTGCCATTGCCACGAATATCTCGCGAGGAACAGCCATGGTAACCCTTTTCATCATCCTCTTCACTCGCCATATCCCTCTGCGTCGATTGATTGATGCAGTCAAGGTACCCTTCATCACTTTGAAAAACGAGATGATGAAACTGCTCAAGATTGGTCTTCCATCAGCAGGCGAGAATATGTCATACAATGCTCAGCAAGTGGTGCTGACCTATTTCATCAACCTTTTGGGTAACAATGCACTGACTACCCGTATGTATGTGGTCAACGGACTGATCTTTGTCTACATCTTCAGTATTTGTATTGCACAGGGCACAGCCATCGTCATCGGTCATCTGATTGGCGACAACAAGTTTCAGGCAAGCTATAAAGTGGGCTGGTATGCCCTTCGTCTGGCCATCTCCTGCACCATGGTGCTCAGTCTTTGTTATGCCTTAGCAGGACGTCAGATTATGAACCTCCTGACCGACAATCCCGACATCATTGCCCTTGGTGCTACCATCCTCGTCATCGATATTGCCGTTGAGGTGGGCAAAGTCAGCAATATCTTCTATACCAATGTTTTGCGCAGTGTCGGCGATGTTAATTTCCCCTTCTATATCGGCATCACCATGCAGTGGTTGGTAGGTGTGCTCTTCGGTTGGTTCTTCGGTCTTGGATTGGGCTGGGGTCTCATAGGCATGTGGATCGCCATGATCTTGGACGAAGGTATCCGTGGTGCCATCTTCGTCTGGCGCTGGAAAAGTTGGCGTTGGAAGAAAGGTAGTTTTGTATCATAGCCACCCCTACTATAGGCATCCCCTAATTTCTTGCCGAAAACATACAAGTGCGACACACCCACCGTCCTCGGAAATGGGAGGCGGTGGGGGTGGATGGGTTTTGGGTTAAAGTTGGAGATGAGACTATGTTCGATCCTTCAATTTTTTATCGTTTGCAAGAATGCCTTACAGTCCATGACCGGAATCTCTGCGTAACGGAAATGCTTCTCGTTACGGGTTAGAATGTAGTCGACTTTGACGGCCATAGCAGATGCATATTGTAGGGCATCCTCGAAATCAGGATTTGGCGTATTAAATGCAATTAGAGTTTCGCTTTCCGTAGCATCAAAATGTTTTTTGCGAAATATACTGACAATGGCTTATTTTTGCTATTAAGAGGCATTACGGAACCATTACGAAGGCATTACGGACCCTTAGAATAGAGAAAAATACTTACATTGGAAGATTTATTTCCTACTTCCTACGTTCAGATACCGTACAGACACCGTATAGTCTACGTATAGTCTACGTAAACGTACGTGCCCTCCGCGATGATTCCGCGAAGGATCCGCGAAGGATCCGCGAAGGATGCATGAAGGATGCACAACGTAATCAAGGAACCACAGAGGTAGCATTAGAGACAGTATTAGAGGTCTAAATTGTAATGTCGTTACTCAACTACGGTTTTTTTCCGGAAAGTGCGTAGTAATTCGGTTGTAGACTCTGGATCATCATACTATCAACAACAATCATCGCCTCAACGTCTCGGTACATATTACACCTTCAATGCTAGTCAGAGCAAGTACAAGGGTACAGGTGCAGGCAAGGATACGCAGGAACGACTAAAAGACTAAAATAATCCACTTATTATTTGACCTAAAGGTCGAATTTTGGATGCGCCTCAGCATAAAAACAAGTTTTTCTGCATTCGGCTTTCACAAAATTTGCGTTTTCGCTCGCTTATTCGTACCTTTGACCTACGTTCTAAAGTACTTTCGCTCGGAAATATTCAAATAAATTTGATATTTCGCTCGCTTATTCGTACCTTTGCGCATATCCACATTTAAGTACGAACCATGAGACGATTATTTTCCTTACTATTGATGTTGGCATTACCTTTTGCAGTTCATGCTCAATACGAGCAGACCGAGGAAACGGGAAGTGACACTACTGGCAATTCGACCTTTGACGAGAAAGAAGATGAAAACAACTATGACGAGGAGATCTTCGAGCGCGCCAAGAACGGAGATGCTGAGGCTCAACTCATTATGGCCAAGACCTTTGATTTCGGAAAACCCGAACAGATCAACAAGGAGGAGGCCGTAAAATGGTATCAAGAAGCAGCAGAGCAGGACAATCGTGAGGCACAGTGGTTGCTCAGCACACACCTGTTCAAGGGTGATGGTGTGGACCGTTCCACTTCACAAGCCATGAAGTGGTGCCGTCGTTCAGCAGAGGGTGGTTATGACCGTGCTCAGTACAGCCTGGGCGTATGCTATGCCAACGGAATCGGTGTGCCCAAATCCATTGCTGATGCCGTAGAGTGGTGGCGTAAGGCAGCAGAGCAGAACAATGCCGATGCACAATGTGAGATGGGTATCTACTACTCAAAGGAGGACAACGAGGAGGCTAATCCGGAGGAGGCTTTTCGTTGGTTTACGCTCTCAGCCAATCAAGGCAATGCACGTGGTCAGCACTACCTGGGCAAATGCTATTATGATGGGGAGGGCGTGAAAAGAGACTACACCAATGCCGTCAAGTGGTACCGCCTTGCCGCCAATCAAGGTAATGCCCATGCCCAGAACAATCTGGGTGTTTGCTACCAGCATGGTCAGGGTGTGCAGCAAAGCGATACAGAGGCACTCCGTTGGTTCCGTCTAGCTGCCAAGCAGGGCAATAAGCTTGCCAAGCACAACCTCGAGACTTTAACAAACTGAGTAATGGTTAAATAGTCATTATCTGCACATTACAAAAAAGGCTTTAGGGATTACATCCTATCCCACATACTATTTTCCCCTCAACCTTTAGGCGTTTTACCCAACAGGTTGAGGGGATTTCTCTTTCATATCCCCTTCATAGCCTCTATCTTTGCAGTGTTGTTAGGATATAATTAACTTGATGTTTAACACTTAAAAGATTGGGATATGAAGAAGTTTTTGATGCTCCTCGGTATTGCCATCGCAGCCATGAGTCTGCAGAGTTGTCTTTGCTACGATTGCCATGACTATGGGATGTATCCAGGCAGAGGTCATGCCTACTACCAGGCACCTCCTCCCCGCTACACTCCCGCTCCACCTCCTCGTGGTCGTTGGTAAACGTAAACAGTTAAGGTGGGTTCTATAAATTCCCACCGCTAGAATGTTAATAATTATGGGCTATCGTTTTGTCATCTTTTGGTTTCTTTTCGGTTCAATCTGTCAGCGCACTCAGTTGCGATGCCCGCATCGCGCCTTCGCTTGCTAACACCTTGTCCTCGAAAATAATTCCAAAATCCAACAAAGCCAATTTATAGAACCCACCTTAACAAACAAGGGTGCAAGGAAGACGTTCCTTACACCCTTGTATCGTATAGAAGTACAGAGTTCCTATTCCTCAGGCATCATCACGACGGTAATCTGATTGCCCGATTTGAGGATCTTCTTGGCCATGGCGGCAAGATCCTTGCTCTGGATGCCTTGAATGGTCTGACGTGCATTAGTGTAGCAGTCCTCACCGTCCTCAACATAGGTGCGGAACCAACTGAGCCAAGGTCCATTGAGACGCTCTGCCTCGTCGATATTCTTCAGTTCGTATTCCTTGATCTTATCCAGGTACTTGGCATCTACGCCATTCTCGGCCACATCTGCTATGATCTGGTTGGCAACGAGGAGGGCAGAGTCGCAAAGCTCGGGTTTCACAGGCAGGACAATCTGCAAGAGTGACTGATACTCCTTGAGGTGCACACGGCGCAGACCACCACTGACAGAGACGCTGTAGGCAGCACCCATCTCCTCGCGGATAGTCTCAAGGCAACGCATATCGAGTGCCTGACCCAGAATGTCGGCAATGGCACGCTCACGTGCATTGTTCTTGGCCTTTGCAAAAGCTGCTACAAGGGCATAGCACTGAGGTTGTTCCTGCTTCTGACGGAAGCGGTTCTCGCGCTTACCTGGCTTCATATCCAGACCATCCTCGTACTGCTTATCAGTACGTTTTACAACGGGCAAGTTAGCCAGATACTGGCAAGCCATGGTACGGATAGAATCCTCGTCAAGATTACCGATGAAGTAGAACGAGAAATCGCTGGCATCAGCAAAACGGTCAGCGTAAATCTCGAGGGCACGGTCGTAGGAAGACTTCTCAAGGTCCTCCTCCTCCATGATAACGAGCAGAGGATCGTGGTTGTAGATGGTCTGCTGAATGCTGTCCTGGAAGGCAGTCATAGGACTGGCATGACGATTGTGCAAACTCTGACGCTTGGCAACAAGGGCACTCTCCACAGCCTCATTGTCACGATAGAGAGGCTGGAAATGCAGATAAGCCAACTCAAAGAGCGTGCGTATATCCTTGGGCACACAACTGCCCGAAAGACCTTCGGTATAAGTGCCGAGCGAGGGCGAGCAAGAAGCCTGTACACCAGCCAAAGCCTTGCTCAACTCATTACTGGTGAAGTTTCCTAAGCCCGAAGCACCGATATAAAGACCCATATTGGACAGGGTATAACGGTCATTGCCCTGCTGATAATAACGACCTGTACCACCCTTGCTGGTGGCAGACATGATGATCTCATTGTCCTTGTAGTCGGTCTTCTTATAGTACACCTTCACACCATTGCTGAGTTGCAGTTCGGTGAATCCAAACTTCTGAGCTTTCTCCTTCTTGATGGTACCAGGAGTGGGCAGTTCGGCTATCAAAGGTTCGTTCTTGACATTATCTACCCATGGAGTCAGGTCCATCTGCTGAGCAGCATGCACATTGGCTAAGAGCTGCGCCTCGGTAGGTTGTACGAAACCTTCCTTGTCGGGATTTATGGCCAGGATGACAAGGTTGGTGTCAGTAAGACTGACGAGCTGCTTGAAGAGATCGTTGACCGTCTCTACCTGAATCTGAGACAGAAGGGCATTGTAGAGCTGATACTCCATCTCTATGCCAGGCATAGGCTCGTGCTCAATGAAATGCTGCACACACTCCTGGATGTAAGCATCACTCTGACGCTTGTCACGATTCTGGTACATACTCTCTATGCTGCTCTGCAACTCACTGCGCATACGCTGGAACTCGGTGGGAGTGAAGCCGAACTTTGCAGCACGGTAAACCTCAGCCATTACGGCCTTCATAGCCTCGTCTGTTTGTTCCTCCTTAGGTACAATACTTGTATTGAAGGCAAAAGTCTTCTTGGCCACGAGATACTCGGCATCTGAGACACCTGCCTGAAGGAAGGGGGTCTCTGGCTTCTGCATCATCTCCTGCAGGCGGATATTGAGCATACTGGTACCCATCATCTTCAGCAGACTGGCAACTAAGCCAGGTACAGTGTTCTTCATCTCATCAGGAACAAGCTGCTCGTGCTTGGTCATCACCTCAATCATGGTCATGTGTTGTTCAACGTCCTTGTCAGATACCACGATAGGTTCAGCATTGTCAGGAACACCATAGTATTCACGTACTGTAGGATTCTGAGGCATCTGAATAGGGTTGAAGAGTTCCTTGATCTTTGCCACGGTACGCTCAACATCCAGATCACCCACCACGATAATGGCCTGTTGATCAGGACGATACCACTTCTCATAGTAAGTACGCAGAGCCTCCGGTTTGAAGTTGTCAATCACCTCCATCGTACCAATGGGCAGACGACTACCAGGACGTGTCTCAGACATCAGTTTGGGCAACTGACGCTCATAGATACGCTGGGTAGGCGAACTACTCATGCGCCACTCCTCGTGGATGACACCACGCTCCTTGTCAATCTCCTTGGGGTCAAGGGTAAGATCGTGACTCCAGTCATGCAGAATGAGCAGGACAGAGTCGACTGTTGCCTCGCGCGCAGTGGGTACATTATTTATATTATAGACGGTCTCGTCAATGCTGGTATAGGCATTGAGCTGCTCACCAAACTTTACACCGATAGACTCAAGATAACGGATGACCTGATTCTCTGGGAAATTCTTTGTACCGTTGAAGCACATATGCTCCAGAAAGTGAGCCAAACCGCGCTGGTCGTCCTCCTCAAGAACAGAACCAACCTTCTGTGCGATGTAGAAGTTGGCCTGACCCATGGGATATTCGTTATGGCGTACATAATAGGTGAGACCATTGGGCAGGGTGCCAATCGTGGTCTGAGGGTCAGTAGGAAATTGTTCAAACAACTGCTGATCCTGTGCCTTCACGCCCAGCGAAAGAAAAGCGAGAGAGGCAAGTAAAAGTTTTTGCTTCATGGATTGTTTACTTTATTTCTTATGGTGGGTTCTATAAATTCGCTTTGTTAGATTTTGGATTTATTTTCGAGATTAAAGTGTTAGCAAGTGAAGGCGCGATGCGAGCATCGCAACTGAGTGCGCTGACAGTTTGAACCGAACCTTTTCGAAACGTCGGAAATGGAAAACCTAAAGATGACAAAACGATAGCCCATAAAAATTAACATTCTATCGGTGGGAATTTATAGAACCCACCTTATAGTTGTTCTCGCCATCCTGCAGCCATTTCACGAAGGAAGGAATGTCCTCGTTGTGCGAATAACTGGTATTCAGAGGATGACCCTCGTTATCGAGCAATACGTAGAAAGGCTGGGCATTGGCACCAAACTTGACGCGTTGCAAGTAACTCCACTTCTGACCAATGGTACGAAGCTTGGTTTCTTCGCCATTCTCCACTACCACCTGAGGCTCGGGCAGAGGAGTCTTCTCGTCGACATAGAGACTGATGAGCACGTACTTCTGACGCAGGATGTCCTTCACCTGAGGATCAGCCCAAACCTTTGACTCCATCTCACGGCAGTTGACACAACCATAACCTGTAAAGTCGAGCATAACGGGCAACCCCTTCTGCTTAGCATAGGCCATACCAGCCTCATAGTCCAGGAACTCAGCCTCTACGACATCGTCCTTGGCCAGGTTGAAATCCTGAGTGTTCATTGGGGGAGCGAAGGCACTGACAGCCTTACAGGGAGCACCCCAGAGACCAGGAACCATATAGAGGGCAAAGGCAAAGGAGATGAGTGCAAGGAAGAAACGGGTGACACCAGTACGGTGATTGATGATTACCTCGCCCATCTCATCATATTCGTCCTCATCGTGTGGGAAACGAATCCAACCAATAAGGTAAGCACCCAGCAGAGCAAAGATGATGATCCAAAGGCTGAGGAACACCTCACGGTCGAGGATGTGCCACTGATAAGCCATATCAGCAACCGAGAGGAACTTCAGGGCAAAAGCCAACTCAAGGAAACCGAGGCAAACCTTGATGCAGTTCATCCAGTTACCACTCTTGGGGGCACTCTTCAGCCAAGCGGGGAACATAGCAAAAAGGGTAAAGGGTAGTGCCAAAGCAATGGCAAAGCCAAGCATACCCACAGTAGGTGCGATGATGTTGCCACTTGTACCCATCTCCACCAAGAGGAAGCCAATGATAGGACCTGTGCAAGAGAAGCTGACCAATGACAGGGTGAATGCCATGAGGAAGATACTCAGCACACCTGTGGTCTTATTGGCCTTGCTGTCCACTGCGTTACCCCAACTTGAGGGAAGGGTCAGTTCGAATCCGCCAAAGAATGAGGCTGCAAATACCAGCAACATCAGACAGAAGAAGATATTGAAGACTGCATTCGTCGAAAGGTCGTTCAAGGCACTTGCACCAAAGGCTAAAGTGACGAACAGACCAAGAGCTACGTAGATGACGACAATGCTCAGACCGTATGTAATGGCATCGCGAATGCCCTTTGCCTTATCATCCTTGTTACGCTTCAGGAAGAAGCTGACCGTCATGGGTATGATAGGCCAAACGCAAGGAGTAAGCAAAGCTATCAATCCACCTACCAGACCCAGTAGGAAGATGGCCAAGAGACTCTTGTCAGAGGTATTGGCATTAGCTTCGCCAAAGGACTGGAGTTCCTCGATGACGGGAGTCCAGAGACCAGTGGCATCTGTATCCTGAACAGCGTCTATAGCTACAGTGTCAGCGGCAACAGTATCACAAGGCTCCTCTGCAACCTCTGCTTCGATAGCATCCTCTGCTTTGACCTTTTCATCAGCCTTGAGCTCCTCAACCTTAGCCACTGCAGGCTTACCTGTGCCGGTGAATGAGAACTCTACATCAGTAGGGGGGATGCAATTCTCATCGTTGCAGGCTCCGTAGGTCAGATAACCACTAACCTCGTAGGTAGGTTCTGTAATGGTGAAGGTCTGCACGAAGGTTGCCGTTCCCTCCATATAACTGAGTTCCATCTCGAACATCTCATCCATTGCACGATGAATGTTACCCTTAGCCTTCAAGCCACCCTTTGGCTCTACACCCTTCTTCTTTTCGAGGGTTAACTCTGCCTTGGTAGGACCTCCATCTGGGATATCAACGGAGTATACATGCCATCCTGCATCAATCTTGCCTGTAAAGACAATCTCCACCTCGGTGTCCGACACCTTGTTTTCCTTTACCGTGAACTTCACGGGAGTTGCAAACTGCGCACAAATAGGCAATACGCAGCAAAGCATCAAAATAGTTAGTAGTTTCTTCATGATTAAATGTATATTTTGATGCAAAGTTACAAAAAAAGAGTGGTTTCCCGAAGGAAACCACTCCAAAAAGTATGTGTTTGTAAAGAATTACAAAATATTACAACTGAGGACCTGCAGCAACGAGAGCCTTATCTCGTTGAGTTAAGGCCGAAGTTGCTTTCGACCCAGTCTTACAACTGGGGTCCTGCAGCTACCAACGCCTTACCAGCCTCGTTGGTGGTGTACTTTGCGAAGTTCTTGATGAAGCGAGCAGCCAAATCCTTAGCCTTCTCCTCCCATACAGAAGCCTCTGCATAGGTGTCGCGAGGATCGAGGATAGCGGGATTTACGTTGGGCAGAGCTGTGGGAACCTCGAAGTTGAACATAGGAATCATCTTGGTCTCAGCCTTCAGGATAGAACCATCGAGGATAGCATCGATGATACCACGTGTATCGGGAATTGAGATACGCTTGCCAGTACCATTCCAACCAGTGTTAACCAAGTATGCCTTAGCACCTGAAACGTTCATCTTCTTAACCAACTCCTGAGCGTACTTTGTGGGGTGCAACTCGAGGAATGCCTGACCGAAGCAAGCAGAGAAGGTAGGAGTAGGCTCGGTGATACCGCGCTCTGTACCAGCCAACTTAGCGGTGAAACCAGAGAGGAAGTAGTACTGAGTCTGCTCGGGAGTCAGGATAGATACGGGAGGCAGTACGCCGAATGCATCAGCTGACAGGAAGATAACGTTCTTAGCAGCGGGAGCTGAAGAACCGGGCTGGATGTTGTTGATGTGGTTGATAGGATAAGATACACGAGTGTTCTCGGTAACCTTCTTATCGTTGAAGTCAATCTTACCATCAGCAGCTACGGTTACGTTCTCGAGAAGAGCGTTACGCTTGATAGCATTGTAGATGTCGGGCTCGTTCTCCTTGCTCAGGCCGATAACCTTTGCATAGCAACCACCCTCGAAGTTGAAGACGCCATTGTCGTCCCATCCGTGCTCGTCATCACCAATCAGGCGACGCTTAGGATCGGTTGAAAGAGTGGTCTTACCAGTACCAGAGAGACCGAAGAAGATAGCAGTCTCCTTACCGTCCATGTTACAGTTTGCAGAGCAGTGCATAGAAGCGATGCCCTGGAG
>DCIS01000048.1:0-12151 GCA_002317475.1 Prevotellaceae bacterium UBA1720
TCACGCTGTTGTGTCAGTTGCAACACGGCACCATTGGACTTTTCAAACAGTACAAACTGATCAGCAGCCCAAGTGGTGAGACTGCTTAGTCCGAGCATTACTACGGAGAAGAGTTTTGCTTTTCTCATTTCTGATTCTGTATTAGTTTAGGTGGGTTAAAAGATCAATTAATTCTCTGCAAAGTTACAAATAATCCTTGAAGATGCCTTTTTTATATATAATATTTATTTTTGTATATGTAACATAGTGACACATTGTGTGATACAAATCCTTTCAAAAATGTAACTTAAGCGAGTTACGTGGCCCTAACAGGCACAAAAACAAAGGTTCAGGAATATAAGAGTACAATCATCTTGCCTTTGTACGTACAGGGGTGCCAACCGTACCAGTTATGGTTATTTATAATTCTCCTGCTGTGTAGGACATGGTTCTCAGTGCACTTGCGATGGCAGTCAGAATACTGACCAGTATTTGTACTGCCCACTTAACAGATTCCTTCTTCATAACAAAACTTGTTGAACCGAGGGGGTCGGACCTAGGCTGGTCCGTGAGGATAGGCCCGCTTTTGAAATTATAAATTACTAACCTTAACCAACAAAACAATGAGGAAGGACAAGGTCACGAGTAAGCGAGAGCAAAGCAAAGCTTGTTTGGCTATGTCGAGCATGTGAGCTCGTCACGAAGAGCGACAAAGGACAAACCACCTTCCCAAAGGGAGAAATTATAAAATATAAGATCTTCTGCCCTACGAGCGAACTACTTTCGGACGTTTCCTAAAGTCCGCAAGCGGCTGAGCGAAGAATTAAGATTTGGGAATGTAGGAAATAGAATGAGGCACACTCACTCCCGAGGTGCCTCATTCTATTACTTATTCAGGTTTTCCAAGGGGCGATTGGCCTCACGTAAGCGCTCGAGGAGATGGAGGTCTGGTTTGGCACGAAACTGCATAGGGGAAAGTCCGAACAGGCGTTTGAAGAAACGACCAAAATAGCTTTGGTCGGGGAAACCCAACTTGTTGCTGATCTCCTGCACATTGAGGGAGGTGTTGCCCAGCAGAAAGAGGGCCTCTATGCCAAGGGAGTGATCAATGGCCGTCTTGGGAGTAAAGCCTGTGCTGTTCTTGATGACTTGCGTAAGGTATTTGCTGGAAATACATAGTTTGTCAGCATAGAATGAAACGGTATGTTTTTGTTTGAAATTTTCATGCAGCAAGAAGGCAAATTTTGCAGCAATGGACTTGTTGGTGGCAGAAGTGACATCGGTATCCTCGAACTTATCCTTCACGGCCTGATAGAAGGACAAGAGGAAGGCATTGAAGAGCGAATTGGCAATGTCCCCGGAATAGGCATCAACGGGTTTCCTGCAATGCTGCTCGAACATGGTACAGAAGGCCGTCAGTGTCTTGTCTCCTTCGGGAGTAAGTTGCCACACCATCTTTCTGAAGGCATAGACGAAGAAGGCATGGCCCAGTTTCTGAAGAACAACCTCCTGCAAGGCCATCATGAAACCCACCACCACTGCCTCCATGTCGTAGGAGCACTTGACAACGTGCACACTGGAGTGTGGAGGAAGAAAAGCAAAATGCTGGGATGAAAGGACAAACTGCTTGCCGTTGATCTCGACCTTCACACTACCTCTGACCATCTTGATCAGCAGGATGCGGTCTAGCATGTAGGTCTTCTCGTCGAAGTCCGATCCGTTGACACGTTCACAAAAATACAATGGCGTACCAATAGGTTTGTTGTCGTAACTTTTGTTTCTGTTTGTCATAAATGCATGTATGCCTACTCGTTGATTTCAGTACAAAGTTACAAAATTCTTCCTTTTAGCACAAATATTTTACGACTTTTAGTGATGATTAACAAATAACTTGGTATAAATGTTTTTGAAAAAACAATGTCCGCAAAATGCAATCGTTAGCATCTTGCGGACATCTCTGTGTTACATCCCTAAGGCATGAAAGAGGCCCTTAGAAAGGCAGCTCGTCAGCAGCATCCTGTACGGGAGGGAAGGGAGCTGCATCAGGTATAGGTGCCTGAGGTGCTGCAGGTGCTGCAGGTGCTGCAGCGAAAGGAGCGGGAGCAGCAGGTGCTGGAGCAAAGGGAGGAATGTTGGCAGCATCAACTGCGGGTGAAGGAGCAGCTGCTGCAGCCTGGAGGTTACGGTCGACCTTCCATGCACGGATTGAGTTGAACCAACGGCCATTGAACTCGTGGGCATCGATATCAAATGAGACAATCATCGTCTCGCCTACTTGAATATTGAACTGTTGGATGCGATCAGTGCCGAACACCTCAAAGTTCATCTTACGAGGGTACTGCTCCATGGTCTCAAGCACATAGCTGGCACATCTCCACTCTGCTCCTGAACGAGCAGAAACACCACTGCGCTCGGGAAGCACAGCAATAATTTTACCTGTTATCTCCATATCTGTATTTTTAAGTAAGTTATCAAATTTTGTTTTGAATTTCTGTGCGAAGATACAACTTTCTTTCGGGTTATGCTAATTTTGAAAGCGATTTTTTTGCACAGTCGCATTTTTTTTTATAATTTTGCTCATTATAAATTATGCGTATGCGCATCCTGCACACACAAGCACGCATGTGGGAAAGCCGCCACGCCATGACAACCCTTAGAAATAACAAACAAAAAAATATAAAACCATGAGATTTGTAGTTTCAAGTTCGGCTCTTTACAGCCACCTTTCTGCAGCCAGCAGAGTTATGAGTTCCAAGAATTCAATGCCTATCCTGGAATGCTTCCTCCTGAACATCCGTGACGGAAAAGTCACCATCACAGCCAGTGACAGCGAGAAGTATTTCGTGACCTCGGTAGAACTGATTGAGATGAGCGACAGCTGTATGTTCTGCATCCCTGCCAAGACCCTGATGGAGTCTATCAAGGAGTTGGCTGAGCAGCCCTTGGCGCTGGAGTTCAACCCTGACACCAACGAGCTGACAGGTATTCACCAGAGTGGATCCTTCTCTGTTGTGGGCCAGAACGCAGATCCATTCCCCATCCAGCAGGATATCAATGCTGACGCTACCCGTCTGACCATCCCCGCAACCACCCTGCTCAACGGTATCAACCGCTGTCTGTTTGCAACGGCCAATGATGAGATCCGCCTTGTGATGACCGGTGTCTACTTCGACATCAAGCCCGACAGCATCACCTTTGCCGGAACAGATGGTCGCAAACTGGTACGCAACCGTAACTCGAAGTTCCAACCCGGCATTGAGGCAGGTTTCATCCTGTCAAAGAAGGTTTGCTCGGTACTGAAGGCTGTCCTGGTCAAGGGCGAGGAAGAAATAGCGATAACCTTCGACAGCGAGAAGGCACTGATCCAGGCACCAGAGTTTGAGCTCTATTTCCGTCTCGTAGAGGGTCGCTACCCCAACTACAATGCCGTTATCCCCGCCAACAATCCTTTCCAGGCTACCGTTGACCGCAACGCACTGATTGGTGCCCTGAAGCGTGTGGGCGTATTCTGCAACCAGTCAAGCGGATTGATGAAGGTTCATCTGGAGAACAACCTGATGAAACTGACCGGACAGGACAACGACTATGCTACCAGCGCTGAGGAGAACCTCTACTGCGAGTACAACAACTCGCCCATCAGCATTGGTTTCAGTTGCCAGTTCCTGCTGGAGATTGCTAACATCCTCGAGGGTGATAGCCTCACCATCCAGTTGGCAGACCCCAGCCGTCCCGGTATCGTTGTGCCTGCTGAGCAAGACCCCGATGACGAGGTGCTGATGCTGCTGATGCCTATGATGCTGAACGAATAAACGAAGACGTAAACGTAAACGAAGACGAAAACTGGTGACTACCGATTTTGTCTGAAGTACAACAACACATCGCATGAAACCAAATTTGACAAGACCCCTGGTGGTGTTCGACCTTGAAGCAACGGGGTTGGACATTGCCACAACACATATCATCCAGATATCCTACATCAAGATACACCTAGACGGGACAGAGGAAGCAGGGAACGAATTCATCAACCCCGGCATGCCTATTCCCCCAATGATCAGTGAACTGACCAGCATCACCGACGAGATGGTGAAGGACAAGCCCACGTTCAAGGAACTGGCTCCCATGCTGGCAGAGAAGTTCAAGGGATGTGACTTCGCAGGATACAATTCCAACAACTATGACATCCCCCTCCTTTGCGAGGAGTTCCTGCGTGCAGGCATCAACTTCGACTTCTCCAAGGTACGCCTGATTGACGTGTGCAGCATCTTCAAGAACATGGAGCGACGCAACCTGGCTGCTGCCTATAAGTTCTACTGCGGAAGAAAGATGGAGGACGACTTCCAGGCCCACCTGGCCGATCAAGACACAGCCGCCACATGGGCCGTGCTGCAAGGACAGCTGGACATGTACAACCCCGAGACACAAGAGGAGCCCGAGAAACACATGGCCAATGACATGGACGAGATCCTCAAGGTGGGCAGTACGAAGTTCAAACCCGTAGACTTTGCCGGACGTATGGTGTACAACGAGCAAGGCGAGAAACTGATTAACTTCGGCAAGTACAAAGGACAGAAGGCCAAGGACGTACTGGCACGTGACCGTGGATACTACAGTTGGGTGATGCAGGGCGACTTTACCCTGAACACCAAGATGGAGTTCCAGAAGATCATGGCAGAAATATAGTAAGTAACACAAATCGGTTTTTGATCACTTACTTATGATTGTAAAAACATGTTGAAAGGCAAGAAAATAGTATTGGGCATCACGGGCAGTATCGCTGCCTACAAGGCCTGCTACATCATTCGCGGACTGATCAAGAAAGGTGCAGAGGTGCAGGTGGTCATAACCCCAGCAGGCAAGGAATTCATTACGCCACTTACCCTGAGCACCCTTACCCAGAAACCCGTGGTGAGCGAGTTCTTCTCACGCAGTGACGGCAGTTGGCATAGCCATGTGGACCTGGGCTTGTGGGCAGACGCCATGCTGATAGCACCTGCAACGGCTAGCACCATCGGCAAGATGGCAAACGGCATAGCAGACAACATGCTCATCACCACCTACCTGAGCATGAAGGCACCCGTGTTTGTGGCTCCTGCCATGGACCTGGACATGTATGCTCACCCCAGTACACAGAAAAACCTACAGACACTACTCTCCTACGGCAATCATATCATTGAACCCGGGACGGGTTTCCTGGCCAGCAAACTGGAGGGCAAGGGACGCATGGAGGAACCGGAGCATATCATCGAACAACTGGAGGCATTCTTCGCCAAGCAGCAAGACCTGCAAGGCAAGCGTGTACTGATCACCGCTGGTCCTACCTACGAACGTCTGGACCCTGTTCGCTTCATCGGCAACTACTCCAGCGGCAAGATGGGCTTTGCCCTGGCCAAGGAATGTGCTGACCGAGGAGCTGAGGTGGAACTGGTATGCGGTCCCGTGAAACTGGAGATCCAGCACGAACGCATCCATCGTACAGACGTGGAGAGTGCCCAGCAGATGTATGAGGCAAGCAATCGTCTCTTCCCCACCTGTCAGGCCGGAATACTCTGTGCCGCAGTGGCAGACTTCACCCCAGCAAAGGTGGCTGAGAACAAGATCAAGCGTGAGGGCAATCAGTTGCACCTCGACCTGCAATCCACACGAGACATTGCCCGTGCACTGGGAGAGATAAAGACAGACGAACAGACGCTGGTAGGTTTTGCCCTGGAGACTAATGACGAACTGGCCCATGCCCAGGAGAAACTGGTACGCAAACACCTGGACTTCATTGTCATGAATTCGCTGAACGACAAGGGTGCAGGTTTCCAGCATGACACCAATAAGATCACACTCATTGATGCTCAGGGGAAGGAAGAATTCCCCCTGAAAAGCAAAGCGGAAGTGGCACAGGACATCGTCGACCGTATGGTACGTGTAATGTCATCAAAATAACGATAGAAAACGAATGAGACAGATCATATTGTTCTTCCTTTTGGCAATACTCACCTGTCAAGGCATTAAGGCACAGGAACTCAATGTCAAGGTCAGCGTGAATCATCAGCAGGTGGGCAACACTACCCGTACAGATGTGTTTGAGGACCTAGAGACGAAAGTGACGTCCTTCATGAACGAACGTCGCTGGACAGAGATGCAGTTCCGTGAGTCAGAGCGCATCAACTGCAACATGGCCATCACGGTGAATACCTACAGCGATTCGGACAATCTGTTCAACTGCTCCATGACACTGACCGTGAGTCGTCCCGTCTTCAATAGTTCGTACACCACCACCATCTATTCGGTCAAGGACAACGACTTCAACTTCGAGTTCCAGAACACCGACCAGCTGGAATATGCCGGAGCAGAGCGCGTCGACAACAACCTTGTAGCCCTGCTCTCCTACTATGCCTACATGATCATAGGCTATGACATGGACTGCATGGCTCCACAGGGTGGCACACGCTACTTCAACGTGGCAGAGGACATCGTAGCTGTGGCAGAAAACCTTGGACAGACGGGATGGAAGGCATTCGGTGACAACAACAACCGTTTTGCCCTTCTCAACGACTATCTTGACGGTTCGATGGAGTGTTACCGACAACTGATGTATGACTTCCATCGCAAGGGTCTTGACCACATGGCCGAGAATGTAGAGGAAGGCAGAGGCATCATCAAGGAGGCATTGGCACTGCTGGACCAAGCCCGTACGGCTAAGAGTATGACACACCTGCCTCAGCTGTTCTCCGAATATAAAAAAGAGGAACTCATCAACATCTTCAGCGGCAAAGGCAGCAGTGACGAGCGCGAAGCCGTATATGACATTCTCTTCAACACCAACCCCGCCCTCAGTTCAGACTGGGACAGGATAAAGCAGTGAGAGATGAGAGGTGAGAGGTGAGAGATGAGAGGTGAGAGTAAAATTAAAGTAAGAAAAACAGATGCTACAACATCTTTCGATAAAGAACTATGCACTCATTGAGGAGTTGGACATAGACTTGCACAAGGGATTCTCTGTCATCACAGGAGAGACCGGTGCGGGAAAGTCCATCCTGCTTGGTGCTATCGGTTTGTTGCTGGGTCAAAGGGCAGACTCGAAAGCCATTCGTACAGGGGCTCAGCGTTGCATCATCGAGGCGGAGTTCAATCTGGGCGAATACCAGATGCAGGATTTCTTCGAGGAGATGGATATAGACTTTGACGGCCAGGAATGCATCATTCGACGCGAACTGACTGCGGCAGGCAAAAGCAGGGGGTTTATCAACGACACCCCTGCCAATATCACCCAGCTCCGAGCCTTGGGTGACCGACTCATTGATATCCATTCACAGCACCAGAATCTCCTGCTTGCACAGGAGGACTTCCAGTTGGATGTGCTGGACACCCTGATGCACAATGAAGAGGACTTGCAGGAGTACAAGGCGCAATACCACCAATACCAGGAGCTGAGGACGAAGCTTCAGAAGGCACGCGAGAGCCTCAACCAGTCCAAGGACGACGAGGAATACCTGCAATTCCAGTGCCAGCAACTGCAAGAGGCCAGACTACAGGAAGGCGAAGATGCAGAACTGGAGGAAGAACAGCAGACGCTGGAACACAGTGAGGACATTAAGACGGCTTTGGCACAGTCCTGCGAACTCCTCTCCGGCGAAGACCACAACATACTCTCCTCCATAAAGACTGTCTATCAGCAGTTGAGCAATGCCAGCCGAGTGTTTGGCCCTGCAGAGGAACTGGCTTCGCGCATCGACAGTTGCCTGATAGAGCTTAAGGACATCAGCGCTGAGGTGGACAGCCTGAGCGAAGATGTGGAGTTCAGTCCTGAGAGGCTGGCCTTCATCGAGGAACGTCTCAGTACCATCTACGACCTTGAGCGCAAGCACCACGTGGACAGCGTGAAGGAACTCCTGGACATCCAGCAGCAGTTGGAGGAACGCCTGCAGAACATCGAGCATGGTGACGAACAACTGGAGGAACTGGAGCAGTCGGTACGCAAACAACTCGCATTGCTTCAGAAGCAGGCCAAGGCACTCTCCGTCAAACGACAGAAGGCTGCAGAGACGGTGGAGAAGATGATGGTGGAGGTGCTCGTACCCCTGGGTATGCCCAACGTACGCTTCCATGTGGAGATAACACCACTCTCCGACCCCAGCATCACCGGCATGGACCATGTCACGTTCCTCTTCAGTGCCAACAAGAACGCACAGCTGCAACCCATCTCACAGGTGGCCAGTGGTGGTGAGATAGCACGCGTCATGCTCAGTCTCAAGTCCATCATCAGCAGCGCCAAGAGTCTGCCTACCATCATCTTTGACGAGATAGACACCGGTGTGAGCGGACAGATAGCAGAGCGTATGGCCCTCATCATGCGCGAGATGGGACAGGCACACCAACGTCAGGTCATCAGCATCACCCATCTGCCCCAGATAGCCTCTATGGGCAGTCATCATTATAAAGTATACAAGGAGGACAATGAGGTGGAGACCAACAGTCACATCATCGAACTCACTCCCGACGAACGCGTTGAGGAGATAGCACACATGCTCAGTGGAAGCACCATCACCGATGCTGCACGTGAGAATGCACGCACCCTCCTGAATCTATAGAACATAAAACACAGAAACGAGAGGACCCTCACAGGGTCTTACAAAACAAGAAACATGAGATACTTCATTTTATCACTCATCACCCTCCTTCTACCACTCACCGCAAGTGCCAAGAACCCCAAATTCTTCAAGAAGGCACGTGCAGCCCAACTGACCATCCTGGCCTACGACAAGGCAGGCAATATCCAGCAGGGACAAGGCTTTTTCGTAAACGATGCCAACGATGTGCTGGTGGAATACAGTCTGCTGAAAGACGCCGTCAAGGTAAAGGCAGTGGATGCTAACGGCATGGAATATGACCTGCGCAGAGTAAAGGGTGCCAGTTCGTTGTACAACGTGGCAAGACTCAGCTCTGCAGGGCTGAAGAAACCCGTGAATATGCCCATCCTTACAGAGGCACTCTCCATTGGCAGTGTGGTGTATATCATGCCCCTGAACACAGCCGACAAGAACGCAGAATGCATCACAGACGTCATCAGCAAGGTGGATGTCTTTGAGGATGCACACAACTACTACACCCTGACCAATTCCCTGGACGAACGCCTTGCCGGTTCACCCGTCTACACCGAGGCAGGCGAACTGATAGGCAGCGTGCAGTTGTCCTCTGATAAGGAGAAGCAGCATGGATACATCCTGGCAGCAACCTATGCCAACCAGATGAAGATCACAGGAGTTGATGCCAACAAGTATGATATCAAGAGTCTGCCTCTGCCCAAAGCCCTTCCCGAGGATGAGACACAGGCCACAACCTTCATCTACCTGTCCAATAAGCAGGACACCATCGGTTACCGTGCCAACGTGGAGGACTTTGTGGAGATGTTCCCCGAGAGCAGTACAGGGTACATCCAACTGGCCGAGATGGAGGCTTCACTGGGCAACTATCAGGCTGCTGAGCAGGTCTACGCCAAAGGATTGGAGCAGTGCAAATCGGGGGTTGACGAGATTCACCACTCCTTTGCCAAACTCCTCTACCAGAGCGGTATGCGCAACGAACCCCTCTATGAGACATGGACACTGGACAAGGCTCTCCAGGAGGCCAATGCTGCCTATGAGGCCAATCCTCAGGCACTCTATACCGCCTTGCAGGGTATGATACTCTATGGTCAGAAGAACTATGCCGAGGCCTACGATAAGTTCATGGCTATGGGACGGACCAATATGCGATCAGCCGACTATTTCCTCTATGCCGGACAGTGCAAGCAGATGATGAAAGCACCTGCCGAGGAGATACTCGCTACCCAGGACAGCGCCATTGCCTGCTTTAGCAAACCCTATCCCGTTGAGAGTGCCAGAAGCTTCTACCTGCGCTCGAAGACGCTGACAGAGTTGGGACGTCTGCGCGAGGCTGTTACCGACCTGAACGAATACGAGCATCTGCTGGCCGGGAAGATCAATGACACCTTCTACTACGAGCGCGAACAACTGGAGGTGCAATGCCGCATGTACCAGCAGGCACTCGATGATATCGACCATGCCATAACCCTACAGCCTAGCGAACCCCTCTACTATGCCGAACAGGCCGTAGTGAACTATCGTGTGGGGCAGATCGACGAAGCACTGGTTGCAGCACAGCAGGCCGTGAAGTTGGACGACACCTTTGCTGACGCCTATCGTATTCTGGGTGTCTGCCTGAGCGACAAGGGCAAGAAGAAGGAGGCACGCGAAGCCCTGCAGAAAGCCATTGACCTGGGTGACGAACTGGCCGTGAAGGTGCTCGAGAAGATGAAATAAACCCCGAGACAGCAGTCCCATTACCAACCCCCTCATTTTACGAAAACAACCTTCTTATCCAAACCATGCAATTCACCAATCACATAGCACAAACCATCGAGGCAAGAGGCATCTTTCAGCCAGACGACCTCATACTGGTGGCTTTGAGCGGAGGAGCAGACTCAGTGGCCTTGCTCCTGGTATTGCGTGACCTGGGGTATAAGGTTGAGGCACTGCATTGCAATTTCCAGCTGCGAGGCGAGGAATCCCTGCGTGATGAGCAATTCGTCAGCACCCTGTGCCAACACCTGGACGTGCCCATCCATATCAAGCATTTTGACACGCGCGCGTATGCGAAAGATAATAAGGTAAGCATTGAGATGGCTGCACGCGACCTGCGCTACGCTTGGTTCAGGGAGCAAGCAGCAAGGCTCCATGCCCAGGCCATTGCCGTAGCCCATCATCGCGATGATCAGGCCGAGACCCTGTTGCTGAACATCATTCGTGGCACGGGTCTGCGTGGAATGGCAGGCATGAAATATCGTAATGACCTGATTTGCAGACCCCTGCTCGACGTAAGTCGTACAGACATACTGGACTACCTTTCCGTCAAGGGACAGGACCATGTGACGGACAGCACCAACCTGGAGCGTGAAGCCCTTCGTAACCGCATACGTCTGGATATCCTACCCGCCCTTGCACAGCTGAATCCTAACATCTCAAAAACCCTCTCCACCCTGGCATGTAATGTGCAGGACGCCTTGCCCATCTACGAAAAGGGGTTGGAAGACAGCACCTCGCAGATGGTTGACCCTCAGCAGGTTGGCACGGCCATGACGGCTTCACCATTCAGCATCAAGGAGACAACTCTGACCCTGCTCCACGAATGGGCAGGCTGTTACGGTTTTACACGCACTCAACTGCAGAACATCCTCACAGCCAGCACGGGAAGGATGGTTGAATCAGCCTCTCACCTATTGCTCCGTGACCGCGAACATTTCATTCTGCACCGGAAAGGGAGCGTACCAACCCCACCCCAACTCGTTTTCGAGACGCTACCCGTAAGCAAGGTCGGAACGATGGTACGGGGCAATGCCTACCTGGATGCCTCACTGGTCAAGATGCCCATCGAGACGCGTAGGGTAAAGCCTAACGACAGTTTCACCCCATTGGGTATGAGGGGCACACGTCTCATCAGCAACTACCTCACCGACCTGAAACTCAATCGTTTCGAGAAGCAGTTCCAGGAGGTGCTGACAGATGCCTCGGGCAAGATACTCTGGGTGGTAGGGCATGCTACGGACAACCATTTCCGCATCACACCCAGCACCACGGACGTACTGATCGTCAGGATAAAGAGGGAATACTAGGAAACTAGGAAATCCTAGGAAATCCTAGGAAGTCCTAGGTAATGCTAAAAAGAAAAATACTAAAACCAACAACAATAAAAACTAACAACAATAAAACATAAAAACTACCATGTCAACAAACAAAGAAAAAGTCCAGTCAACAGCTGGAAAACTGGTCGAGAGACGCTATCTCGTACCCTTCATCCTCGTTACCTCGCTCTTCGCTCTGTGGGGTTTCGCCAACGACATCACCAACCCTATGGTTGCAGCCTTCCAGACCGTAATGGAACTCTCTGCTGCCAAGGCATCCATGGTGCAGTTTGCCTTCTATGGCGGTTATGCCACCATGGCCGTACCTGCTGCACTCTTCATTCGCCGATTCAGCCACAAGAGTAGTATTCTGCTCGGTCTGGCACTCTACGCCACAGGTGCCTTCCTGTTCATCCCTGCAGCAGCATACCAGGAGTTCACCTTCTTCTGCTTCTCGCTCTACATCCTCACCTTCGGTCTGGCATTCCTCGAGACAACGGCCAA
>DCIS01000048.1:12268-13733 GCA_002317475.1 Prevotellaceae bacterium UBA1720
GCCAGCTTCATCATCCTGCCCAACCTCCTTTGCGATGAGCGCGATGCAGCAGGTAACGTCATCTTTGCTGCCAAGAGTGCTGCCGAGAAGGCTGATATCCGTCTGCACGACCTTGCCGTCATTCGCGATCCCTACGTGGCACTAGGTCTGGTAGTGTTGCTCGTTTTCGTCATCATTGCCCTGGTCAAGATGCCCAACACCACCGGTGATTCACGCAATGCCAAGAACAGCGAGACCCTTGGTCGCCTCTGGAAGAACACCATCTACCGTGAGGGAGTTCTGGCACAGATCTTCTACGTTGCAGCGCAGATCATGACCTGGACCTTCATCATCCAGTATGCTGATAATCTGGGTATTGACAAGGCCACAGCACAGAAATACAACATTGGTGCCATGTGTATGTTCCTCAGTGCGCGCTTCATCTCTACCTTCCTGATGCGCTACGTCAACACACGTGCCCTGCTGGCCATCTTCGGTGTTGGTGCAGCCCTGTGTGCTACGGGTGCCATCCTCATCGTGGGCATGCCCGGCCTCTTCTGCCTCATGGGCATCAGTTTCTTCATGTCGCTGATGTTCCCCACCATCTACGGTATTGCATTGGAGAACGTCTCTACCGAGGACTCCAACCTTGGTGCAGCCTTCCTCGTCATGGCCATCGTGGGTGGTGCCTTAATGCCCCCTCTGCAGGGTATGATCATCGACTACGGTACCATTGCCGGTCATCCTGCAGTCAATGTCAGCTTCGTGCTTCCCTTGCTCTGCTTCCTCTTCATCATCCTCTACGGATATCGCAGTTACAAGGCAAGATAAACGCATCTTCCTATTCGTATACGCAACTGTCACATTAACATGCTCTGCCATTGCCCAGAAACAGGGAGTGGCAGAGCATGCCATTAAGGTGTCACAGATACCCGAGGTACGACAACAGGTGTGTGGAAAAGGGACAAAGGACAAAGGACAAACCACACCAGTTGGAATTGGTGTGGTTCGTTTGCTTCAGTGTTCTTTCAATAGAGATGACGTAAATTCACTATCTTACTTCCTGGCCTTGGAGGGTGTATTTCTTGCCGTTGGCACTGCGAAGGATGACCTTACCATTCTCAAGGTACTTACCTGGAACCTGAGACTTGGAACCTGAAACCTCGTTGATGCCATTCATGCCCCATTGGTTGGCAATGACAACCCTTTGAGCAGGTTTCCATACACCATCCTGATACTCCATCAGTTTACGGTTGTTGGTATCATACCAGTTATTCTCCGGTTCATAAATCTTCCAGTACCAGGAATTATAGTCGATGTAGGCGAATCCTTCAATGACCGAGCGTTCGTCCTCTGCTACTCTTGTCTTAGCCTGGGCAGCAGGCAGGGTGGCTGAGAAATATGGGACATTAATCTTCAGTACATCATTGCTGCTGGCATGGTCACTGTACACGCCACCATTCACGATAATGGCATCAGCCTTATC
>DCIS01000048.1:13827-19297 GCA_002317475.1 Prevotellaceae bacterium UBA1720
ATGGTAGCGTTGCTGAAGTTGAGCGAAAGACCCTTTGGCAGGACTGCCTCATTCAGTTTCACCTCGTTGCCCTGTACGATGACCGAACCGTCGCCATAGATATCTGTGGCCGTATCGGTATAGTCATATACCACACCGTTGATGACATACTGCTCTGGGGTATAGGTCTCTCCAAACTCCAGGATATCGCGGAACTCACTGTATTGCAGAGCTTCTTTGAAGTAGCTCTTATAGCCCACTGGCACATAGAGCACAGCCTCTGGATAATATACTTTCTCGGTGAAAGGTTTAGTTGTGGCATAGCAGTCGATGCGCTTAACTTGATTCTCACCAGCAACGATACAAGCCATCTTAGTGTTCTCTGGGATATTGAAATACTCCAGATTTCTATTATAATGGAAGGCACGAGTTTTTATTTCTGCAGCCATCTCAGCAGGGAAATGCAGTTCCTTGATGTTACAGTCCTGGAATGCATATTCATCTATCTCCTTCAGTCCCTTATTAAACTCCACATCTTCCAGCGCCTCACAGTATTCAAAAGCCTTCCAACCAATAGTCTTCAGGTTGTCTGGCAACACTATTTTCTTTAATGCCGTATTTTTACGGAAGGCAACTTCTCCTATTTCTTCAACGGTAGAAGAGAACTGGATGTCCTCCACCTTGTCAGCACCTCTGAAGGCATAATCACCAACGCGAGTGACGCCTTCGCCAATAACAATCTTCTTTACATACATCTGAGCCACGCGCCAGGGCATGTTCAGGTAATAATCATGGTAATCCTTCATGGCACCTGTACCGCTGATGGTGAGTGTGGTACCGTCCACCTTCCATGTCAGAGCGTTAGGATTGTCGTCCGTACCGCAGACACCTTCTATGAACTCACCCTCATGGAGGGCATTGTCGGTGTAGTAATACTCGCGGCTCGCTGATGGTCTGTTTGACTCGTACGACCAGTAGTCTATCTTGGTCACTCTACCCTCACCATCGTAAGAGTAACGCTCGCCACTTACGGGCTCTGTCTCGCTATCACTACCGTAGGTGTCAATCTTTGTCAACTGGCCCTTGTCGTTGTAGGTCTTTGTTTCCTTCTGGTAGTATTTCCAACTAGATTCAGACGAGTCCCAAAAATTGCTATTCGACATGTGCACGTTCTCTATTTCCCGACCAGCACTATCGTATTTATAGTCATAGCGGCGATATTCCCTGAGCGTTGTGTATGCTATCTGGTACCATACTTTTCGCTCCAGCTGCTTCTTCGCATTGTAGGTATAGGTGGAATACGCATTCAACTGATAGTTGCTCTCATCGCCAATGTAGACCTCATCCTTTGTCATATTACCGTCGGCATTGTATGTATACACTGTCTTTGCTTGGGTATTCCACTTTTCATTATAATATTTACATTCCAACTCCTTCGTACGATGGTTGTTGGCATCATACTCATAGGTATATTTGCGTTCAGGGCATAATTCACCATTACTATCAGAATAGTACACATACTCCGTTATGTTGCCCTTAGCATCGTATGCATAGGTGTTCTTCCAAACAGTCCACTCAACGCCTTCCTCGCTGAGAGCCTTCTGTTCCACTACCGTACAGCGGTTCTGGCTGTCGTAGGTATATACCTGATCATTTTGAGGCTCTGCCCAAGAGCCATACGGTGCATCGGTGACCATATCTGCGATGATATTACCATTGGCATCATATTTATACAGGTATATCTGATAAGGAATACCATTCTCTACAATGTTATAATCACTACGCGAAATCATGATACGAGCTCCCGGCTGATCCCATGGGTCAGAACAAGGGATGTTAGGAATCTGTGCCTGCAAGCTTGATATGGAAAGCAAAAGTACAAGGCTGAGTAAAAGGTATTTCATAAATAATTGGTTTACTAATTAATATTGCAATCAGGGGGATGGGTGTTACGCCTTTCATATTCTGAAGGTGAGGACTGTGCCATCACGCTGATTACGGATGGCAGGAATCTCTTCGTCGACAAGCCCCAATTCGTAGGTGTCATAACCTGACGTACTGTAGAGCGAATCGGTGGAGATGCCTAGGGTCAGACTGTCATAGCGTGTGACGGGACGATCGGGATAGAGCGTCTGAAGTTTGTCCACGGCAGCCTGCAGGTAACAGTCGGTGGTGGAGGACACTTCGTCCAAGAGGTATTTTCGAAATACAAGTACGTCTTCCATTATTTTTCCTCCTTTCCTACAACCTCGGCAAACTCCTCGAGGGTGACCTTGACAGGTTCGACCATGAACTCGGGACGGTTGTAGCTGAAGAGGCGTAGGGTGTTATATTCTGGGTCTGCCTGGGGCAGGAGGAACACCTTGTGTGCCTTCTTGCCATCGAAATAGGCGAAGTAGATGCGGCTGAAGTTGCCATCATCACGACGACTGGCACACATGATCCAACGACCATTGCTGGAGAACGAGGGATAGCTCTCAGCGTCCATGGGGCTGTTCATCTCCTGGGAAGGAACGACGCATTCGCCCTGGAGGTCGAGCAGACGGATGTCGGCCTCGTGATGCCAGATGTTGAAATAGCCGTAATCACCCTCGGCCACTGCGATAAAACGTCCATTGGGACTGATGCGTGGCAGGGAGACGCTACGACCCAGTGAATCAGCTTGATATACCAGTTGCTCGGGACCAAACTCGTGGGTAGAGAGGTCGAAGGTGCGACGATAGAGGTTGTAATGTACCGACTTGTAATCCAGACGATAATCGCCGGTGTTAGTGCTGTCAGGCTTGTATGTATCGGCTGAGCAATAGTACAGATAGCGGCCATCGGGAGACCAGGTGGGGAAGACCTCCATGCGAGTGGTATCGGCACTGATGGTGGTGATCTGGTCCTTCTCGACATCATATAGTACGAGGTCGCTGGCATCGTCAAAGACCTCAACCTTGTTGACATTAGAGGTATGGAACCACTGATGGGTCTGGTCGGTAGAGAAAGCAATGATGGACTGAGTGGGATGCCAAGCGGGATAAACACCGGCACTGATCATGCCTTCGCGCTTCATATTGCTGATCTTGGTGACCTTGCCATTGTGAACAATCACCGTACCACCGTTGGTGACACGTACGTGGAAGAGCATGTTGTCCGTACGGTAGTTCTGATAACTGTGGCAATTGATGCACTGGCCCTCGACCTTGTTGCAGGAAACCTTGTTGTTGAAGATAACCGTCTCGTCGAAGTTCGTGACATTGCGCTGACTGATGTTCATCTTGTCATAGAGACCATAGGAGGGCTGGATGAGACGATAGCTGACGTAGGGGTCGATGCTGTCCTGGGCAACACGGATATTGAAGGGTTTGTAGGACAACCACTTGCCCTCTGTCTGTCCGAAGACCTCCACCTTCAAGACCTTGCCCAAGGAGGCTTTCTTCAGTATTTCCCACTCCTCCTGAGGAATGATGACCTTCGTACCCTCGCCATAGGTCTGAACGGAACCATCAGCTGCCGTGATGCGCGCCACACAGGCAGTGAAGGCAGTATCAGCCATCATGAAATTGAGCGGGGCAATGTTGCAGGGAACGGTGACCTCGGTGTAATCGGGGTAGATGGTGGGGATAGTGTCAACAGACGTGGCATCAGTTGGCACGGAAGGGTGTGAGTTGCCGCAAGCAGTCAGCATGAAAACACAAACCAAGGCAAGCAGGAAAGAATATGCAGATTTACACTTATACATAATATGTTTTTTTTCGTGTCGATTAGTAACTCATACGGGAGCGTATTAATACACTTTACGGCCATACATGATGTACCACCAATAGGTGTGTTTCCAACTGTCGCGGAGGGTCTTTCCTATCTCCTCCTCGCCGACCCCTTGACGCTCAAGGTCAGTCACAGCCTTCTTGTACATCTGATAACTCTGGTCTACCATCGGTGTGATCTGAACCTTGAAGGGAAGCTGTATGGGATAGTTCTCCTGCATGATCAGATAGGCCTCCTGATAGTGCGTAGGAAGGTTGGCACCACCCGTAATGGACGCATAGGCATAGAAGGCAGGCCAGAAATTCTTGGGGTCGCGGTATATCATAGCATAGAAGAGGTTGAGCTCCTTGATAAGCTGTTTATCCGAACCATACGCCAGACTGAAATTCTCGATGAGGTAACGCTCGATATCATTGTTGTCTCCATCGATGACATCACTGAAGCCTACATGCAAATCGCGTACGAGCATGGTTGCAGGCAAAGCACGCCATTCGCCATGGAAAGTGGTGAGGGAGAGCAAGTTGTAATACCGGTGCTCAAGACGGTGCTCGCCACTCTCCTGGGCAGCACGCACGAACATCTTCATGTAATAGGGAGAGAAGCCATACCCTACGGCATTCTCCATGCACCAACGGGTAGCAAACTGCACCTTGCCATACTGCAGGTAGATGACAGGAGCCGCTATCTGCATGGTGTTAAGGTTCAATGAATCGGGATTATTGATATCCAAACCGCTATTCTCCAGCAAAAAAGAACGACTGCCCAGTTCACCCGTATTCATCAGGGCAATGTTCTTCAGCAACACCATCGTACGGCTGGGATGCTCTGCCACCTCTGCCTCGTGGATGATGGTTTGCCAATCATCCTCCATAGCTGCCTGGTTCATACGCATCTCTGCCTGATAGTTGTAATCCTCGAAGGCAAACGTACGCTGTATACCTATCAAGAGTATGAAGCAGACCAATACGGATGCCAGTTGATAGTCGCGGAATAGGCTGCTGCGTGTAGTCTGAGTGAAACGTCTCCAGATGGGGAGCAAGGCACTGAGCAGGAGCATGATAACCACCAAAAGTATAAAGGGATAAGAGGGACGAAGGGAGGCAACGGTTGTTGACTCGAAATAAGGCATGCCAGCCTTCATAACCTGTGCAGGATGCATGTCTGTGTACAGGAAACGTGCATAGCACAGAGGCACAGCAATGGCAATCACGATGCCCAGAATATTCTGCCACAGAGGCATACGACGGTCTGCACTCTCGGCACACTGCGTCGCGAAGAAACAGAGGGCGAAGAGATAGGAGGTCCAACCCAGGAAGGGGAACGCAACCAGAGAACCGACAACGAACCATACCACGCGGAAACCTTTGGGAGTGCAACGAGCAGCCCAAATCATCAGCAGGACACAAAGCAAGGCCAATGAATGGGCAAACCAATAGCCACGGAAGGGCATGATGTAGATCCAATAGCCCAGGTCGGTGACTGAGGTCAGGAGGCATGCAAGAGGCAACACACCCAGACATGCCCAACGAGCACCCAAAGAGAAGGCCTTGATGGCAACGACGTAGATGGCAACCCAAAGGAGGATAAGGATCGAGGCACCCAAGGCAGGATAATAGAAGAACTGAGTGAGGTAACTACCCAGATAGGCCATCAGTCCGAAAGGTTGATCCATGTACTGGTTCAGATACTGACTGGTGGTGAAGAATTCATTGCGATCCTGAGCCGTATAGAGCATGTC
>DCIS01000109.1 GCA_002317475.1 Prevotellaceae bacterium UBA1720
GACCTCGTCAGCGGACGCGAGACCTTAGAGGACATCCAGATGATCGTCTTCTGCGGTGGTTTCTCTAACAGCGACGTCCTGGGCAGCGCCAAGGGATGGGCAGGTGCCTTCCTCTTCAACCCTCTGGCCAAGAAGGCTTTGGACGACTTCTACGCACGTCCCGACACACTATCACTGGGTATCTGTAATGGTTGTCAGTTGATGGTGGAACTGGGTCTCGTAGGTAACAAGAATCAGCAGGTAAGCCGTGCAACAAGCGAGAAGACAAGCCAGTCTGTACGTATGCTGCACAACGATTCTCATAAGTTCGAGAGTATCTTCCTGGGTCTGACCATCCCCACAAACCGAAGTGTGATGTTCGGCAGCCTCAGTGGCAACAAACTGGGTATCTGGGTAGCTCACGGCGAAGGTAAGTTTGACATGCCTGACAAGGAGGAGTGCTACAACGTAGTGGCCAAGTACAGCTACAGCGAGTACCCTGGCAACCCCAATGGTTCGGACTATAGCGTAGCTGGTATCTGCAGCGCCGATGGTCGTCATCTGGCTATGATGCCTCACCTTGAGCGTGCCATCTTCCCCTGGCAGAACGGTTACTATCCCGAGGCTCGCCGCATGGACGAGGTAACTCCCTGGATCGAGGCATTCGTGAACGCTCGCAAGTGGTGCGAGGATCATAAGTAGAGCTAGGGGTATCCTGAAACTTGAAACCAAGTACAATGTTTGAACTGATATCCACATTCTTCAAGATCGGACTCTTCACTATCGGTGGTGGCTATGCCATGATACCACTGATAGAAGAGGAGGTGGTCAGGAAGAAGGAGTGGCTAAGCAAAGAGGAGCTGGTGGACTTGATGGCCGTAGCGCAGTCATGTCCCGGCATCTTTGCCGTAAACATAAGTATCTTCATAGGGCATAAGCATTGCGGCACGAAAGGTGCTCTGCTTTGTGCCCTTGGCACGATACTGCCCTCCTTCCTCATTATCCTGGCCATTGCACTGTTTTTCCAGCAGTTCCGTGAATATGAGTTGGTGAACAAGTTCTTCATGGGTCTGCGCCCTGCCGTGGTGGCACTGATTGCCGCTCCTGTATTCCGCATGGCCAAGACGGCAAAGATCAACCGCTACAACTTTTGGATACCTATTGCTGCAGCCTTGGGTATTTGGCTTCTGAAGGTAAACCCCATCTATGTCATCATTGCGGCAGGTGTTGGTGGTTTTGTTTGGGGTAAGTACAAGGAGGAAGAGCAAGGAAATTAAGGAGAAAATAGCCTTTTGGTACAGGGAAAAAGACAAAAACACAAGGAACTGATATGCTGCTACTACAATTGTTTTGGACATTCTTTAAGATTGGACTGTTTGGTTTTGGAGGCGGTTACGCTATGCTCTCGATGATACAGGGTGAGGTGGTGACACGCTATCACTGGCTGGATGCAGGACAGTTCACGGACATCGTGGCTATCAGTCAGTCTACCCCCGGTCCAATTGGCATTAACTCTGCCACCTATGTGGGCTATACGAGCATGGTGAACGCAGGCTACTCGCATGTTTGGGGTATTTTGGGCAGCACGGTATCAACATTTGCCGTGGTGTTCCCCAGCTTCGTCCTGATGCTGATGATCTGCAAATTCCTGATGAAATACAAGAACCATAGGTATGTGGAGTACGTCTTCACGGGACTTCGTCCTGCCGTGGTGGGATTGCTTGCAGCAGCTGCTTTACTGCTACTGACGAAAGAGAATTTCAGCACTCCAAAGGAATGTCCCTGGCAGTTCGCTATCAGCATCCTGCTGTTCATCTTTGCCTTCGTATCACAACGATTGTACAAGTTGAACCCCATCCTGATTGTGGTGATTACAGGCATTGCTGGAATAATCCTGTATTAAGAGTTTAAGGTTTTAGGATTGTTAGATTGTTAGGTTAAAGAGACTATGGATTTCAAGGAAACAGTAGAGGCACTGAGTAGTGTAGAGCATAATTTGATGAACCATTATGGGAAGGAGTCTGTCCCCTACCCCTCTCAGGAGGAGTTGAAGGAGATAGTGGAGTTGGCACGTACCATCCTGTTCCCCGGATATTTTGGCAGAAGGCTGAACAATGAGACTTCGCTGCCCTATCACATGGGCGTGAATGTGGAGCGCTTATACTACAAACTGTTGAAGCAGATTATGGCAGGACTGGGATTCGCCATTGACTATGAGTCGCTAACAAGTCTGGCTGATGCTGCACACAAGCGTGCAAAGGCTTTCGTAGAGAGTCTGCCTGAACTACGTGATCTACTGGTCACAGACGTGACTGCCCATTACCGCAACGACCCTGCTGCGCACAATGAAGGTGAAGTCATCCTTTGCTATCCCGGAATGAAGGCAATCAGCAGTTATCGTATAGCTCATCGCCTCGTTGAGTTGGACGTACCCCTTATTCCCCGTATGATCAGTGAGTTAGCCCATGCCGAGACAGGAATTGACATCCACCCCGGAGCACGCATTGGTCATTCCTTTGCCATAGACCATGGTACGGGTGTGGTAATTGGTGCCACCTCCATCATCGGTCATAACGTAACTATCTATCAAGGTGTTACGCTGGGCGCAAAGAACTTCCCACAAGAGGAGGATGGTACCTTGGTAAAGGGCATCGATCGTCACCCCATCCTGGGCGACCATGTCATTGTCTATGCCAACGCCACCATTTTAGGGCGAATCACTATTGGCAACAATACTGTGATTGGTGGTAACATCTGGGTAACAAATGACGTACCAGCAGATACCAAACTCTTCTACAAGAAAAGTGAATAGAGAACTCGAATGGCATGAAATGACCATTCAAGTCAACCTAAGAAGGGTTCTACAAATTCGGCGTATGGGTCAAATAATCCTGATTACTTACTTAGAGTATTATCCTTAATCTTCCCCTTCTTCCCCCTCGTCGAGGTCAAACTCGAAGTCGGCAAAGAATTCCGGCACATCCTCTGAGAAGGCATCGAGTGAACGACGGTCCTTCTTGGTGGGACGTCCTGTACCTCGAGCACGATCAACAAAACCACTGATCTTGCTCATTTCCAGAATCTCATATTGCTGAGCCGAAGTGACATTCTCCAAGATTTCGGGAATAAGCTTAGCTCCCACACGCTTCTCAATAGGCTGCAAAACCTTGAAACTGTAGGTAATAGGTGGTTTGCGAACGTCAACGACATCCCCTGCCTTAATCATTCTGCTCGCCTTCAGCAGAGAACCCTTCATGCTGACCTGTCCTTTCTTACAGGCTGCAGCAGCCATGGTGCGTGTCTTGAAAATGCGAGCAGCCCAAAGCCATTTATCTACTCGTGCCTCTGTATTCATGTCAACCCATTTGTGTAAAAATGAATAAGGGGGTCAGACCCCATTATTCACTTTCCATTGTAATTACACATTGCAAATTGTATACCACTGAGCGCAAAGGCCTTCAC
>DCIS01000044.1:0-1630 GCA_002317475.1 Prevotellaceae bacterium UBA1720
ACATTTTGTGGACCGAGAGCAAGGCGGTACGTACTGGGAAGTGGATTGCGAAGGACGTCCCACGGATATGCACAAGCAGTTCTACTCTCAAGCATTCATGATATATGGCCTGACAGAATTTGTACGCGCATCAGAAGTCTATGGTGAAGCACAGAATGCCAACCTGAAGGCAGAGGCAGACGAAGCCTACGAGTTAGCCATGGACCTCTACCAACTGATTGAGCAACATAGCCGTGAACCCGAATACGGAGGATACATTGAGGCTTGCTCGCGTGACTGGGGACCTATGGAGGACATGCGTTTGTCGGAATTGGACGAGAATTTCCCCAAATCACAAAATACGCACCTGCACATCCTCGAGGCTAACACCAATCTGCTTCGCATAGCTCGCCCTGAGGATAAAGAAGGCATCAGGACGAACCTCAAGGAACTGGTAGAGATATTCCTGACACGCATCCTCAACAACGAGACAATGCACCTTGACCTCTTCTTCCGTATGGACTGGACGTTAGGGGGACATCGCAAGGAGAGCTACGGTCATGACATCGAGTTTTCGTGGCTGTTGCACGAGACTGCCATCGTCCTGGATGATGCCGCTATACTGAAGCGCGTCGAGGAAATCGTGCCAGTTATTGCACATGGTGCTGAGAAAGGCATACTACCTGATGGATCGATGATTCGTGAAATGGACATCGACGCAAACACAAGAGACACAGAGCGCTCGTGGTGGATTCAAGCAGAGCAAGTGGTAGGATATTATAATGTATATCAGCACTTTGGAGACAAAAACGCACTACGCCTTGCCCTCAACGCATGGAAATACATCCAGCGCAACCTCATCGACCTATTCTATGGCGAGTGGCACTGGTGCTGTGATGACGAAGGTCGTCCAGACCTCTCACAGGACCATGCCGGTTTCTGGAAATGTCCTTATCACAACACCCGCATGTGCCTGGAGATTCTGAGGAGGCTTTGACTTTTCGAGCCGTCGAACCATCGATTATTCGAACCTCTTAACCTGAATAGGGTCATCATACTGCTTCTGTAGCTTCTGCAGTTCCTTGCGGAGGCGCTTCACTTGCTTCTCTGTGCCCTTCTGACCATAGATATTGTGCATCTCGGAGGGATCTGTGTTGAGGTCAAAGAGTTCCCACTGATCAATTTGTTCCTCAGGTTTGTCACCATCAGAAGGGTAGAAATGAATGAGTTTCCAACCATCGGCTGTGCGCACACCATAATGACGTCGAACACTGTGCTCTGCAGGGTACTCATAGTAGTGATAATAGAGGCTCTGACGCCAATTCTTGGGGTGCTCGCCTCGTAAGAGTGGAAGGAGACTCACGCCCTGAATGTCCTCGGGGATAGGAGCACCTGCCAGTTCCAGGAAAGTGGGAGCATAGTCGATGTTCTGCACCATCTCCGTAATGTCGCCTTTGGCAAGCGTGCCCTGCCACTTAGTAGGCATGCGCATCACGAGGGGTGTCTGGAAACTCTCCTCGTACATAAATCGCTTGTCAAACCATCCATGCTCACCCATATAGAAACCCTGGTCGGAGGTGTAGACCACAAGGGTGTTCTCGGCAAGACCCGTCTGATCAAGGTAATCAAGGAGACGACCGACGTTGTCATC
>DCIS01000044.1:1687-5494 GCA_002317475.1 Prevotellaceae bacterium UBA1720
GCCAAGGCACGACCAGTGAGATGACGACTGCGGAAATCAACTGCCAGACTATCATAGAAACTGTCGTAGATGGCACGGTCGCGACTGTCCAGACGACCGATATAACTCATATATAAAGAGGTAAGGCGCGTAGGATGAAGGGGATCAAACATCTTAATGTCATAATCCATCGTCATATCCTCATTGCTGGCAATAGCCATCTCCTGACGTTGAGCTGCCTCTCGCCCAACCCACTGGTCATCAAAGTTTTCTGGCAAGGGGAAGGTGACATCCTCGTAGGCATGAAGGTACTTCAGTTCGGGCAACCAATCGCGATGGCAGGCCTTCTCGTGGAGCAACAAAAGGAAGGGGCGGTCGGTCTTACGTTGCTGATCCATCCAGGTGATGGCCTTGTCCGTCAAGAGATTGGTGAGATAACCCTTCTCAACATGCGTTTTCCCGTCCATGGTGATGAACGAGGGATTGTAGTAATCACCCTGACCGGGAATAATCTCGTAATGATCAAAGCCCGTGGGTGTGCTGACCAGATGCCATTTACCTATGATAGCCGTGGTATAACCCGCTTGCTGCATCAGTTTGGGCATGGTCTGCTGACTGCCGTCAAAGACGCCGTGCTCGTTGTTCGTAAACCCATTCTTGTGGCTGTGCTTACCTGTGATCATACAGGCACGACTAGGGCCGGAGAGCGAGTTGGCCACAAAACTGTTGACAAACCTCACTCCGTCCTTAGCAATACGGTCCAGATTGGGGGTCTGTACATTACGATGATCGTAGCACGACATCATTTGTGCCGTATGGTCATCAGTCATGATATACAGGATGTTAGGTCGCTGCTGTGCCCTTGCACTGGCATGGAAAGCCACGATGGTCAAAGGAAGAAAACCGAAAGAAAAACGCATGCTCTTAATGTTATGGTGGGTTCTAAGTAAGTGATCATATTTATTTATACAATGTTTAGCAAGTGACTTTCTGTAATATCTGCACTCTCTTTTGAACATCTTTCTCCTTGATTTTCAGTCATGATGCCCGCATCACTCCTTCAAATCCAAGAAGAAATCCGAATCAAAATAGAGCACATCTATTATAAAAACAATTATGATCACTTACTTATAAATTCCCATCTAATGAAAGGAAAAGAAAAGGAATGCCCAAGGTACATGGCAAGACCACACTACCTTGGACATTCATCTGGAATATATCCGTTTAGTATGTCATGACAGGAGGAAGAGCCTTTGCTTCCTCAATCATACGAGCAACTTCGCTTGCAACGGGAACTCGGCCTACAAGTTTCTTCTCGGCATTAACCTCGGCAATCTTTGCTGCCAGATTATCTGCATTACGGGTAGCCAACTCCTTGACGGTGTCAACGCCTGCAGCCTCAAGAATCTCTGCAAACTGACCTGCGATACCGTTGATGCGCATCAAGTCAGCATGGTTAGTCCACTTCAGGATGAGCTTGTGAGCGATACCAGTCTCCTCCTCCAGGGCAGCACGACCCTTGGGAGATGCACACTTTTCAAGCAGTGCCTCTGTAGTGTTAATACCTGCAGCCTTCAACTTCTCTGCATAAACTTCGCCAATACCTTCAATTTGAATAATAGGATAAGACATTTTGCGTATTAGATTTAGGTTGCCTACTACCTTTCGAGCGTCTCGGCATCTTCTCTTGAGAGCGGCAAACAGACTTATTTCACTCGCTCCACACTCTGTTTTGCAAAAATAGGGAAACTTTGCGAAACAAACAAAATATTAAGGCCTTTTTTTGCCTTTATTTATCAATAATTATCTTGGCAGGAATCTTCTCAAAGATAGCCTTAATGCGAGCATTGTCAAACTTGGGACGTCGGTCATAGAAATAGATGCCGTTCTTTTCCTGTTCCACATCGGTAATCTGGGTATAGCAGAAGCCAACAATATTGGGACAAGCTTTAATCGCATCTACCTCCTTCTCCAGAATGGAATAGAAATCATCCAGAGTGTCGATGTTACTGCCATAGCCCCAAGAGTTGGCACGATGCTCGGCGGGAATCCAAGGCAGACCACCAAACTCATCCAGCATGTAAGGTTGACCATCATACTCAGCCAGGAAATGCTTGTCTGGCTGATTGCGATAATGGGGTTTGCCATCACGGAAGGTGTGATTCTCGACAAGACGATTGTGGTCACGCTCATAGTCGTGGACGGTCCAGATGTCCGTCTTCACGTGTCCGTCACCACTGGCATCATTGACAGGACGTGTAGGGTCAATGGCACGGGTTATGTCATACACATCCTTCATCATACGCGCATAGGTACCGCTGTCACTACATCCCCACGTCTCGTTAAAGGGTGTCCAAGTGACGATGGAGGGATGGTTACGGTCACGCATCAGAATCTCCACCCATTCACTCAGGAAATTACGGGCAGAGAGGTCGCTGTTGACGTCCATTCCCCAACTGGCCTGCTCGCCCCAGCAGAGGTAGCCCAATTTGTCTGCCCAATAGTAGTAGCGCTCCTCAAAGACCTTCTGATGCAGACGCGCCCCATTGAAGCCTACGGCCTTGCTCATCTCAATATCATGGCGTAGAGCCTCATCCGAGGGAGCCGTCCAGATACCATCTGGGTAGAAGCCCTGGTCGAGTACCAGACGCTGGAAATAGGGTTCGTTATTGAGATAGAAATAACCTCCGCTGACATGTACCTTGCGCATGCCAATATACGACGAGACCTGATCAATGACTTTACCACTTGCATCCTTTACCGTATATCGGAGATCGTAAAGGAAGGGGCTCTCAGGGCTCCAGAGTTTGGGACTTTTCACAGGCAAAACCATGGTACATCCATTGTAAGTACGCGCTGATTGTGCTGCCACCACTTTCTTGCCGTCAAACATCTCGACAGTTAGTGTAGCACCACCATCCTCAGAGTAAAACTCAGGACGGATGACAACTTGCTTTTGGTCGATATCGGGTTGGGCAAAGACGGTCTTGAGTCCTTGACGACTGACAGGCTCCATCCAAACGGTCTGCCAGATACCCGTAGTTCGGGTGTACATACAGCCATAGGATTCAAATCGCTCACTCTGCTTGCCAGCAGGCTGATGACTGTCTCGTAGATTGTCGTCAACACGAACCACCAGACGAGAAGACTGACCGGAAGTGACAAATCTCGTTATATCTACAGCAAAAGATGCTCCTCCGCCAAAATGACGATCAACGAGCTTTCCATTAATGTAGATGCTTGTCGCATAGTCCGATGCTCCAAAATGGAGAAGGATATTTCGACCGTCCCATGCCTGCGGAACTGTTATCTCACGCTGATACCAGATAGTGTTGATAAAATCCGTGTGCTGAACGCCTGACAGTTTGCTTTCGGGGCAGAAAGGAACGGTTATCTTACCATCAAACCCATGAGAGTCAGAAAAACCACGCTGTTCACCCGTTCGAGCAAAATCAAACGCATAGGTCCAAGTACCATTGAGGTTTTGCCATTCCTGGCGTTGGAACTGTGGGCGAGGATATTCAGCACGAGGAAGCTCATCGGCAAAAACGTGAAAACTAACAGCCAGTGTAAGGATAAATAAAAGTGTCGAAAGATAACGATGTGATTTGCGTGTATTCATGTTCTTTATGAGAATTAAGTCATTTCTGTTAACAAAAAAAGAGAGCCTAAAAACTCTCTTCTTGCGGTGCGTACGGGACTCGACTGCTTTAGCTTGGTGAAGCCTTTAGGCTGAACAACCCTGACCCACGGGTAACGGGTGAGAGAAATACGCACAAAAAAAAGAGAGTTGTGAAACTTTCTTTTTTGCGGTGCGTACGGGACTCG